>NZ_JBHVEU010000109.1:0-21877 GCF_042802075.1 Kitasatospora sp. NPDC057518 | reverse complement strand
GACCGCACCCGGTCCGGGCCCTCACGCGTCCACCGCCTACAGCAGCGCGTACAGGGCCGAGGCGTCGTCGTGCGTCTTGCCGCGCGGCCAGCGCTCGCAGCCGGCGTCCGCCCGCTCCACCGCCCGGACCTGGGCGATCAGCTCGCCCGGCCCGGACTCGGCGAGCAGCCGCAGCACGTCGCCCCAACTACCCAGCCCGAAGCGCTCGGTGTAGCGCGAGGCGCCGTCGGTGAGGGCGGCCAGCGCGTGCAGCCGGTCCAGCCGGACGGAGCCGGTCTCGGCGTGCTCGGCCGCCCGCGGGCTGGCGGCGGCGATCCACGGGCCGTTGCCCCGGTTGCGGGCGGCGCGCACGGCCAGCACGTACTCCAGGTGCAGCGCGGCCCGCTCGGCCGAGCCGGGGACGGTCTCCCAGACCTGCCGGCGCAGCTCCTCGCCGCCGGGGAAGCGCTGGTTGTCCCCGATCACCTTCGGCGGGCCGTCCTTGAACTCCAGCACCAGCAGGGAGTCGCCGAGCACCAGGTACTCCAGCGCCTCGCCGTGCCGCCGGGCCGCGACGACCATCGCGGCGGGGGTGTTCGGGTGGGCCAGGTCGCAGCGGCCGCCGTGCAGCGCGGCCGTCTCCACGATGGCGTCGGCCAGACAGTCGGCGATCGAGCGGTCCGCCCGGTCGGTGAGCCGGGCGAGCAGGTGCACGCCCAGCCGGCGCACGTACCAGGCCGTCCCGTGCCGGCACCCGGACTCCAGGCCGACCGGCGAGCTCGCGCCGTCCAGCAGGACCAGCGCCTCCGGCGAGGCCACCGCGAAGTCCTCGCTCTCGCGGTCGGGCCGCCGTGCTTCCCCTGCGAGCTGTAGCTGCATCCCGACAGTGTGGCCGCCGCCCCCGGCCCGCGCCCAGACCCGTGCGCCGGTGTGGCGCGGGCCGGGGGCCGGCGCCCGGTGGCAGCCGGGGTGATTCGGCCATACCGTCGGACAGTGACCGGACGATTCGGCCAATCGGAGCGGGTCGGGTTTGGGATCACCTTCGGGTGTCCGGGCGGCCCGCGACTGACGAGGAGCGGAAGATGTTCTGGGAGTTCATCGTGTTGCTGGCCGCCTCGCTCGGCTTCCCGACCGCCGCACTGCTCTTCCTGATCGGCGGCCCGCGCTTCCCCGACGAGCAGCGCGGCCCCGAGAGCCGGGGCGCCGGGGCCGCCCGCCGCCCGTAGGGCCTGCCCGACCGCGGACGCGGGTCGAAGGCAGGCCCCGGGGTTTCCGGAATCCCCTGTGTTCCGGAAACCCCGGGGCCGACAGGGCCGTTACGGCTTCCAGGCCGGGTCGCGGCCGAGCAGTGCCAGGGCGCGGTCGAACCGGCCGGTGCCGCCGCCGGGTTCGAGCCCCGGGGCGAAGGCCCGGCCGGGCGCCCGGTGTTCCTCGGTGTTCGGGACGGCCTCGGTCACCGTCAGCAGCGCGGTGGCCAGCGCGTCGTCGCCGTCCACCGCCGCGACCAGCGCGTCCTGGGTGCCGAGCGCGGCGGCGACGTCCCAGCCGTGCACCAGGGTGTCCAGCAGGTGGAAGCCCACCGCCTGGGTGAGCGGGAAGGGGCCGCCGTCGCGGATCTCGGCCAGCCAGATCGGCCGGTCCGCGGTGGCCGCCTCCCGGAAGGCCTCGGTGAGGTCGGTCCCGGTGCGCCGGAAGGCGCCCGCCGGGTCGGCGCCGAGCGGGGCGTCCGCGAACAGCGCCAGGTCCGGCCCGGCGCCGCGGGCGGCCGCGGCGAAGCCCTGGTGCTGGCCGACGCAGTGCTCCAGCAGCTTGCGCAGTGTCCACCCCGCGCAGGGGGTGGGCAGGTCGAGCTGGTCCGGCCGTAGGCCGTCCACCACCTGAACGGCCAACTCCATGGCCTGTGCGTGCAGTTCGACGATCCTCATACGACAGCGACCTCCCGGCCGGCAGAGATGAATCCGATCACCTGATCAACAACGGTCGGCTCCGCGATAATCCTGCTGTGGCCCAGGCCCTGAGTGATGGTCAGCTCCAGCCGCTCCCCGTACGCCTCGCGCAGCCGGTACGCCTCGCTCGGCGGGACGACGGTGTCGCCCTCGTCGTGCACGACCAGGACCGGCCCGCCGACCGCCTCGACCCGGCGGGCGGCGTCGAAGCGCTCCCAGCCCCCGGCGTCCCCGCCGAACAGCTCCCGCTCGATCCGCTCCCGCAGCGCCCGCTCGACCTCGGCGTCCAACCCGAGCCCGGCACAGAAGGCGGCCGGGAAGAAGCCCACCCGGGACACCCCGGAGACGGCCGCCAGCCGGCCCGCCCGCAGGCCGTCGGCCAGCGCCCCGAAGGCCGCGCAGACGCCCAGCGAGTGCGCCAGCACGGCCTCGAACGGCCCGTACCGCTCCTGGAGCCGCAGCGCGAGCTCGCGGTACTCCGGCACGCCGGTGGTCCGGCCGCCGGAGTCGCCGTGGCCCGGCGCGTCGAAGGCGACGACGCTCAGCCCGAGCGCCCGCAGCCGGGGCACGTACGGGGCGAACCGGGAGGCCCGGGAGCGCCAGCCGTGCAGCAGCAGGACCGGCCGCTCGCCGCTGCCCCAGCGGTAGCCGACCACCGCCTTGCCGTTCACGGCGAGCCGCTCGGTGGCCGCCCGGCCGTGCACCTCCCGCTCCGACGCGCGCACCCGGCTGCGCCGGACCGGGTGCGTGAACAGCTCGAAGGCGGCCCGCCCGGCCAGGCCGGGGGCGATCCGGGCGGTGGGGTTGAGGGTCGTACGGATCAGTCCGCGGGTCGGGTCCATCGGGTCTCCCTGCTCTCGCGCTCCTTGTCCTGCCTCGTTCGCGGCGAGATATTAGCACGACCGTTCGTGCAGTTTTCAGGGCTTCCGAGGCCGCCACGGTGCACCCACTACCCTGGGCGGCACGCAGGGCGAGCGGAACAGACGAGCAGAACAGGGGCGCGGACGATGGCCGGAACGACCACGGACGGGCGGGTCCTGCGCGGCGAGGAGACCCGCCGCGCGGTGCTGCGCCGCGCCGTCGGGATCGCCTCCGTCGAGGGCCTGGACGCGCTCTCCATCGGCCGCCTCGCCACCGACCTCGGACTCAGCAAGAGCGGCGTCTTCGCCGGCTTCGGCTCCAAGGAGGAGCTGCAGCTGGCCACCGTCCGCGCCGCCCGCCGGATCTTCGCCGACGCCGTCGTCGCCCCGGTCGCCGACACCCCGCCCGGCCTCGCCAGGGCCCGTGCCCTCTGCGAGAGCTGGCTGGCCTACTCCCGCGCCCGAGTCTTCCCCGGCGGCTGCTTCTTCTACGAGGTCACCGCCGAGTTCGACGCCCGCCCCGGCGCCGTCCGGGACGCCCTGGCCGGCTGCGCCCGGGAGTGGTCCGACACCGTCGTCGAGACCCTCGCCGCCGCCCGGGCGGCCGGCGCCCTGCGCCCCGACACCGACCTCGGGGACCTCGCCTTCGCCCTGATCGCCGTCCTGGAGACGGCCAACTCCCAGGCCGTGCTGCACGACGAGGACACCCCGTACGAGCGGGCCGGCCGCCTGCTGCTGCGCCTGCTGCGCGCCGAGGCCGCCGACCCGGCCGACCCGGCGCTCGCCTAACGCTCCGTCAGCACCCTTTCAATGAAGGCTGCTTGGGCCAGCAGAAGCTCGTCCCCGCCGGGCGCGCCGACCACCTGGAGGCCCAGCGGCAGCCCGTCCCCGGTCCGCCCGGCCGGCAGGCTCAGCGCCGGGCGCCCGAGGAAGCTCCACGGCAGCGACATCACCGCGTCCCCCGTGCTGTGCAGGCCCTCCGGCGCCCCGCCGGTCGCCGAGGGCGCCAGCCACAGGTCCACCCCGGCCGCCGCGCCCGCCGCGGCCACCCGCTCGCGCAGCCGCTCCCGGAACCGCAGGGCGGCCTCCCGGTCCTCGGCCGCGACGCCCCGGCCGACCCGGATGCCCGCCGCCGTCTCCGGCCGGTAGAGCCCGCCGAAGCGGGCGAACCAGTCGGCGTGGCCGCGGGCCAGCTCGAAGCGGTTGACCGTCTGCAGCTGCCGGACGACCTCGGCGAAGTCCGGGAACAGCTCGACCCGGCGCACCGTGAGCCCGGCCCGCGCCAGCCGGGCCAGCTGCTCCTCGAAGGCGCGCAGCGCGGCCGGCTCGGCGCACTCCAGGTACGTCCCGTCCGGCACCCCGAGCACGGGCGGCCGGACCTCCCCGGCGCCGATCCGGTCCGGGGAGGGAAGCCGGCCGTCGCCCCGCCAGTCGTCGCAGAGCAGCGGGGCCGCCAGGGCCGCGCCCGCCAGGTCGGCGGTGAAGGTCCCCAGGGTGTCGAGGCTCGGCGCGTTCGGGATCACCCCCGCGATCGGGATCCGCCCGTACGTCGGCCGGAAGCCCACCACCCCGCAGTACGCGGCCGGGCGGATCACCGAGCCGACCGTCTGGGTGCCGATCGCCAGCGGCACCAGCCCGGCCGCGACCGCCGCCGCCGAGCCGCTGCTGGAGCCGCCCGGGGTGTGCCCCGGCCGGTGCGGATTGCGGGTCGGACCGGGGGCGCTCGCGGCGAACTCGGCGGTCACCGTCTTGCCCGCGACCATCGCCCCCGCCGCCAGCAGCCGGTCCACCACCACGGCCTGCGGCCCGGCCAGCACCCCGGGCGGCAGCGCCGAACCGCCGTGCGTGGGCAGCCCGTCCACGTGCACGATGTCCTTGACGCCCACCGCCACCCCGTACAACGGCGGCCGCCCGTCGGGCTCCGGGTACCGCACGGCCAGCCCGCGCGCCCGCGACCGCAGCCGGTCGTACCGCCCGGGCTCCGGCACGAACGCGTGGATCAGCGGGTCCACCCGCTCGACCAGCGCGCACAACCGGTCCACGTACTCGGGAAGTTCCGGCACACCGGCGCGCAGCCCGGCGGCCTCATCGGTCAACGGCGACGGCCGGACGAGGGATTCCTCCATGCCGAGCACGGTAGCGCCGTTTACGGGTGCTCGGCCGCCAGGTACGGCGCCTCGCGCAGGAAGTACGCCCCGCAGGTGTGGCAGCACAGCTCCGGGGTCTTCCCCCAGTCCACCGCCTCCCGCACCCGCGCGGCCGGGTCGAGCTCGCGGCCGCACATCGCCACACTCTCCTCGCCCCGGACCATGTGCCACAGCCGCACCCCGCCGGCCTCGCCGCCGGCGCCGTACTCGGCCCGCATCTGGTGCATCATGCCCCCCATCGTCCGACCGCCGCGCGCACCCGGCAACCGGAGCGGAACCGCCGGTCGGCGGCCCGTACGGCCCACCCCCGGCCGGCTCACCGCGGACATCCGGAGCGTCTCTCTCCGTAACATCCACGTTGACTGGGCCTACCGCCCGGCCGAGACTTGTCGTGCGTACGCTCCACACTCGGCTACGGGGGGAACCGATGGGCGATGCACAGCTTTTGACGATCGATCATCTTTCGAGAATGCGCGCGGCGGCCGACCGGGTCAGGGGGCTCTCCCAGCGCCGCGCCCAAGTCCTCGAACTCATCGGAACCGACCTGTCCAACCAGGAGATCGCCGCCGAACTGCGGATCGAGGAGCGGACCGTCAAGGCGCACACCGCCGCCCTGTTCGAGCAGCTCGGCGTGTGCTCGCGCATCCAACTGGCCCAGGCGGCCCTGCTGTTCCGGCTGGAGGACTGTACCTGAGGACACTGGTGGACCGTCCGGCCCGGTGCTGAGATGTCCTGGCCCCACTCGGGGCATCGGCAACTACCCTCCGCACCAAGAGAGATGGGACTCACCATGCTCAAGAACCGCATGGGCCGCGTGGCCACCGTGGCGGCCGCCGCCGTCGCCGCGCTGACCCTCGGCACCGGGGCCGCCAACGCCCTCTACGTCAGCGACTACACCACCGCCGCCAACATCCGCAGCGGCCCGTACACCAACTCCTCCATCAACGGCATCGGCTACCCGGGCCACGGCACCAACGACTGGTGCTACACCAACGGCTCGACCGTCAACGGCTACACCGCCTGGGACAGCAACACCGACCGGGCCACCGGCGTCTGGGGCTACACCTTCGAGGACTACATCTCCGGTGCCCTCTCGAACCAGTGGACCAAGTGCTGATCTGCTCCACCGCACCACGGCCCTCTTCGCCCCACCGCTAATGGGGCGAAGAGGGCTCCGCCCGAGACTACCGGCCCGCCCACCCGATGAGGTCCACTCGTGAGGTCCCACCGCCGCACCGCCCTGGTCGTCGCCGCCACCGGGCTCGCCCTGCTCACCGGCTGCTCCTCCGGCGGGAGCGCCGCCCCGACCACCGGCGGAACCGGCGGCCAGGCCGCCGCGCCCGCCCTGACCGCGACGCCCACCCCGACGACCGTGGCCGACACCCAGCAGCTCCCGCTGCGGGCCTTCGCGGCGAGCCCCCAGGAGCTGACCGGCATCGCGAAGGCGCAGGGCCTGCTCACCCAGGACTGCATGAAGCGGCTCGGCTTCGCCTCCTGGCAGCCGAACAACGCCGACCTCACCAAGGCCGGCAAGGACGACATGCCCACGCCGTACGGGTTCCTCAACGAGGCGCAGGCCGCCCAGTACGGGTTCCACCAGCCCGGCACCGCCGGAGGAGCCAAGGTCGGCAGTGGCAGTCCGATGAACCCCGCCGAGTTCACCGCGCTGTCCGGGCTGAAGTCCCCCACCGGCGGCGAGCCGGCCGGCGGCAGCACCCCGCCCGGCGGCTGCACCGGCGAGGCCGACCGCAAGCTCAAGGGCGACAAGCCGCCCGCCGCCGACGTCTACGGGGACCTCACCGGCCAGTCGATGAACCGCACCAAGGCGGACGCCCGGGTGGTCGCCGCCACCACCGAATGGGCCTCCTGCATGAAGCAGCGGGGCTACGCCTACGGCAACCCCGAGAGCCTCAGCACCGAGTCCTGGGGCCCCACGGTGACCCAGCGGGAGATCGACACCGCCAAGGCCGACGTCGCCTGCACCCGGCAGACCAACCTCTCCGGCATCGCCTTCGGCGTCCAGAGCGCCATCCAGAAACAGCTGATCGAGCAGCACGACAACGAGCTGAAGGCCTACCGCGCCGCCATCCAGTCCCAGCTCGACCAGGCGGCGACGGTGCTGCGGGAGCACGGCCAGTGAGCCGCGCCCGGCCCGGCCGCCCGGCGCGGACGGCCGCCGCTGCCCTGGCCTGCGCCGCCGTCCTGGCCGCCGCGGGCTGCTCCGGCACCTCCTCGGCCGCCCCGGACCGCACCACCGCCACCGGCCCGAACGGCGAGCGGCTGACCGCGGTCGGGGACGACCTGCGGCAGCCCTACCTCGCCTACTGGGACGAGTGGACGAAGGTCGCCCGGGCCGGCGACGTCGCCGCCGCGCCGCTGGACGCCCACGCCGACGAGCCCAACCTCTCCATCCTGCGCGCCTCGGTGGACCAACTGCGCCAGGAGGGGCAGCACATGAGCGGCGAGGTGAAGCACCGGCTGCTCGGCGTGCGGACCGACGGGGAGGCCCGCCGGCTGTACGACTGCGTCGACCTGAACGCCTGGCGGATCGTGGACGCGGGCACCGGCCACGAGATCAGCCAGGTCGGCCGACGACCCGAGCAGCTCAGCATCATGACGATGCGTCGGATCGACGGGGTGTGGAAGGTCACGGACATCCAGAACCCGCTGCCGTGCCCCGGGGGCACCGCCGCCCCGCCCCGCAGCAGCTGACCCCCGTCCGAGCGCGAAGCACCGGAAGACGTACCGGAAATGGAAGCCGTGGAAACACCCGAGCCCGAGGCCACCGCAGCGGAACCCGCCACCCCCGCCGGGTCCACCCCGCGTCGACGGCGGCGGCTGATCGTCGTGATCGCCCTGGTCGCGGCGGTCACCGCCGGGGGCGGGATGTGGGCCGCCACCCTGATCCGCTCGCCGGAGCAGGCCGCCGCCGACGCCAAGGCGCCGCCCGCCTCGGTGCTCACGGCACCGGTGGTGCAGCGGGTGCTGTCCAACACCACCGTCCTGCGCGGGGTGTTCACGGCCGGCCAGTCCTTCCCGGTGCAGCCGGGCGCGGTCTCGGCCAGCGCCGGCGGCCCGGGCGGCGGCACCCCGATCGTGACGGCACTGAAGGTCAACAGCGGGGACGCGGTGGACTCCGGACAGGTGCTGGCCGAGGTGTCCGGACGGCCGGTGATCGCCCTGCCCGGCTCGACACCCGCCTACCGCGACATGGCACCGGGCGAGTCCGGCGGCGACATCGGCCAACTGCAGGACGTGCTCCGGGACATGGGGTACTACCCGGGCGGCGACGACAAGGGGTACTTCGGGGCCGCCACCAAGGCCGCCGTGGCCAGGCTCTACCAGAAGCTCGGCTACCCGGCGGCCACCACCGGCGACCAGACCGCCACCGCCGTCCGGACCGCCCAGCAGGCCGTGGACCAGGCCAAACAGGCCGTCCGGGACCTGGAGAGCCAGCCCGCCCGCGGCGGCGGCGAGCCGACCGCGGCGGCCACTCCGGCCACCACGGCCCCGGCGGCCGGCAAGAACGGCGCGCCGGCCCCGGGAACCACCGGGACCGGCGCACCCGCCGGAGGTGCCGGTTCCGGTGGCGCCGGTTCCGGAGGTGCCGCCGCGCTCGCCCGGGCCCGCGCCGATCTCACCGCCAAGCAGCAGGACCTGGCCCGCGCCCAGGCCAAGGACGGCCCCCAACTGCCCGCCGCCGAGGTGGTCTTCCTGCCCGCGCTGCCGGCCCGGGTGGGCGCCGTCGGCGCCAGGGTCGGCGACAAGGTGACGGCCCCGGTCCTCACCCTCACCGCCGGCGGCCTCAACCTGACCGGCCACCTGCTCCCCGGCGACGCCCCGCTGGTCAAGCCCGGCATGGACGTCACCGTGCTGTCCGAGACCACGGGCGTCCAACTCACCGCCAAGGTCGGCTCGGTGGGCGCGCTCGTCACGCCGGGAAGCCCCGGTGGCGGCGGGGGCGGCGGGGGTGGGGGCGGCGCCGCCAGCGCGGCACCGGCGGCCCCGGGCGCCGGCACCGACCCCTACGTCCCGCTCGTCGTCACCCCCGACGCCCCCTGGGACCCGGCCCTGGAGGGCCAGGACGTCCGGATCACCGTGGTCGCCGCCTCCACCCAGGGCGAGGTGCTCGCCGTGCCCTCCTCCGCCATCAGCTCGGGCGTCGACGGCCGGACCTCGGTGTCCGTCGCGGGCACCGACGGCACCCGGCGCACCGTGGAGGTGACGGCGGGCGTCGCCGCGGACGGCTTCGTCGAGGTCAAGCCCGCCGCCGGAGCCGAGCTCAAGCCCGGCGAGCAGGTCGTGGTCGGCCGGTGAGCGGGGCCGGGACAGACCGCGCCGGAGCCGACCGCGACACCCCGGTGATCCGGCTGCGCGGAGCGTTCCGCACCTTCCCCGGCCCACCGCCGGTCACCGCCCTGCACCCCCTCGACCTGGAGGTCGCCCGCGGCGAGTACGCCGCCGTGATCGGCCCCTCGGGCTCCGGCAAGTCGACCTTCCTCAACCTGCTCGGCCTGCTCGACCGGCCCAGCGGCGGCACGTACGAACTCGACGGCATCGACACCGGCGCGCTCTCCGAGGCCCGCCGCACCGCGCTCCGCGGCCGCCGGATCGGCTTCGTCTTCCAGTCCTTCCACCTGCTGCCGTACCGGACCGCACTGGAGAACGTGATGCTCGCCCAGGTCTACAACGGATCGGCCAGGGCGGGCCGGGCCGACGCCGCCCGACGGGTCCTGGACCAGGTCGGCCTCGGCCACCGGGCCGAGGCCCTGCCCTCCAGGATGTCCGGCGGCGAACGCCAACGCGTCGCGGTGGCACGGGCGTTGGTGAACCGGCCGTCGCTCCTGCTGTGCGACGAACCGACCGGGAACCTCGACTCGGCGACGGCCCTGCGGGTCATGGAGCTGTTCGAGGAACTGCACGGGAGCGGCCTGACCCTGCTGGTCATCACCCATGACCGCGAGGTCGCCGAACGGGCCCGGCGGACCATCACCATCCGGGACGGCCGGCTGAGCGCGACCGGGGCGGCGGTCGAACGGTGAGGAGGCGCGCCACGTCCACCGAAGTCCCGCTCTCCCGGCTCGGGTTGACCGACCTGCTGAGCGAGGCGCTGTCCGGCATGGTGCAGCGGCCCGGCCGGTCGGTGCTCACCCTGCTGGGCACCGTCCTCGGCGTCGGCGCCTTCGTCGCCGTCCTCGGGCTCACCTCCAGCGCCACCGGCCAGATCGGCAAGCGCTTCTCGGCGCTGCAGAACACCACGGTCACCCTGGTCGGCAGCGGAGCGGAGGTGGTCCTCGGCAACGGCCAGCACCGCGCCGCCATGGACTTCCCCGAGGACGCCGACCGCCGGGTGGGCCGGCTCAACGGCGCGGTCGCGGCCGGGGTCTACTGGAGCGCGCCGCTGACCGAGCCGAAGATCTCCACCTCCCCGGTGCCCGGCACCGGCTCCGGCGCCGGGCTCAACGTCCTGGCGCTCTCCCCCGGCGGCTTCGACGCGATCGAGGCCCGGGTCTCCGCCGGCACCGTCTACAACGCCTTCCACAGCGAACGCGGCCTGCGCGTCGCGGTCCTGGGCTCGGCCGCCGCCGGACGGCTCGGCATCAGCCGCCTCGACGCCCACCCCGCGGTGTTCGTCAACGGCGTCGGCTTCACCGTCATCGGCATCATCGACGGAAGCGCCCGGCTGCCCGAGACCGCGCTCGACGTCATGGTGCCCACCACCACCGCGCGGACGCTCTGGGGCAACCCGCCGCCCGGGGAGAACGGCCGGGCCCGGATGGTGGTCCGCACCCGGACCGGCGCGGCCGCCCTGGTCGCCTCCCAGGCCCCGACCGCCCTGCGCCCGGAAGCCCCCAAGGACTTCGAGGCCCTCGCCCCGCCCGACCCGCACACCCTGCGGGACTCCGTCTCCACCGACCTCACCGGGCTGTTCCTGCTGCTGGCCGCCATCTGCCTGGTGATCGGCGCGGTCGGCATCGCCAACACCACGCTGGTCGCCGTCCTGGAGCGCACCGGCGAGATCGGCCTGCGGCGCGCCCTCGGCGCCCGGCCCCGGCACATCGCGGCCCAGTTCCTCACCGAGTCCACCGTGCTCGGCACCCTCGGCGGGCTGATCGGCACCGCGATCGGCGTGGCCGTCGTGGTGCTGGTCGCGCTGGCCCGCGACTGGACCGCCCTGCTCCAGCCCTGGACGGTCCTGCCCGCACCGCTGGCCGGCAGCCTGGTGGGCCTGCTGGCCGGCCTCTACCCGGCCCTCCGGGCCGCCGCCGTCGAACCGGCCGAAGCCCTGCGCCACTGACCGACCCCGGCTCCCCCGCCGTCCCCTACAACGAAGCCCGCCCTACGAAGCCGCCCTCAGCAGCAGCGCATCGTCCTGCCACTTGAGGACCTATTGACCCACGCAAGCCCCTGACCTGCGGATTCGACCATACAAGTGCCGCTGACCAGGCGAAACTGCCTTCAGTAGTTCGCACTGGTCAGCGGCATTTTGGGCCCTCATGTGCCCCAGCATGTGCCCCCCGCGCGCGAGGCATCCTGGTGGCCGACCAGGTCAACTCCCGTGAGACCTGCCCTGGCGCTCGGCCATCAGGCCAACCCAGGCGGGGTAGCGCCGGGAGCACGATCTATCTCATCACTACTCCCGGCATTTTTACGCCACATAGGTGCTACGCGGCGAAAATTGAAATCGGCACAGTTGTGTCGTCGACGATCGTCCAGCCAGTGCCCATCTGAACCCGGGGGTCAAGCGGCGGAACGCGAGCGAGATCTTCGCTGTTCAGCGACACCCCTGCGGGGAAGGTCGACGAATTGGTCAGAACTGCATCGAAGACGTCGCCGATGGCATCCGAAATCTCCGCCGAATTGTCAACAGCCGGGAAAACGACAGAAACGCCACTGGCATGACGCACGATAAGATGGACGAGCAGTTTGCGCGCATGACGGTCCAGGTAGGAGTCACGCCAAAGGGCAGGGATGTCCAGGTAGCGACCGCGCGTGACGAAGTCGACCCTCCACAGGTAGCCACGCGATCCACAAATTGGATCTCCAGAATCGCGCGGCCCGGCCCACGGGCGTCGGGTGTACGTTACCCGAATGTCCGTATCGTACTGACTCTGCGCATGATTGATGAGGCGCCGAGCCGTCCGATGGTTGCCAACGATCCACGAATCAACTACTGGGTCTTGAAGGTCCTCGTCGATGTACGTTTCACGATTGTAGGACGCTAGCGCCTCAAACGCCCCCTTCTCCAAGTCCCGCAATGTTTGTTCGAGTCGACTCAGGTCATCCGCGTGGGGGCGGCGAAGATGTCCAATTCTGTTTCTGATCGCCAATAGTTCGTTCACTCGCCCCTGAAAAGCGGACCGTTCAAACAGGCTGGGCCCCACCAAGTCCCAGGAGCTATCCAGGAGGGGGAATAGCTTGCCCACATCGAGATAGGCCAGTGGGTCATCCCAGTCTGGACTGGCCATGTAGGTCCGAAGCTTGTCTTTTTCCTGACGAGACAGAGCACCCTGGCCAATGTGTGACGCCCAGTCCACGCCATGAGCAGCTCTGAGTTCGACATAGAGCAACGACCGCAGCCAGGTCTCAAGCTGCCACCATCGGGCATACAGAGCCAGCGCTCTGGTAGGGAGACCTGCGTTACCAACGGATGCGCTGATGGCGTGTCGCTCTTTCGCGGGCATCTGTTGCCACACGCTACGGGGCCGGGTTGTCATAGCGGGAGCATAGGAGGCGCCGGGAGAATTGGCGTCTGAATTCACAACATCAACCGCCTACCTGGCACCTGCAAGGGCGAGCTACGCGGCACTCAACGCCAGACTGGCAGCGCGCATGGCTTCCCGGACCCGCGCGGCTCCGTTAGCGGCCACGACCGCCCCATCATCGACCTGGGACTTTCGTCCACCCAGGCCCGCACACGCGGCACAGATGCCCGGCTGCGGGACCGGGTCATGGCACTTGGCGCATTCGGCGTATCGAGGCATCACGGGCTGCTGTGGGGCCTGCACGGGCGGCAGCTTGCGCTGGAGGCGACTGCGGAGCACGCCGACCGGAGAATGCAGGGGCACGGGCAGGCCAGGCAGCAGGGCCTGGGCCAAGTCCTGGGCGGTGCTGCCGCGCTCCAGCCACTGGGCGACGAGCGGCGCCAGCTCGGTGGCCTCGGCCTCGCCCAGCCGCAGGCGCGGCTCCGGGCGGACCACCCGGAACAGGGTCGCCACCGCCTCGCGGACCTGTTCGTCCGGTGCGGCCGGAGTCTCCTGGTCGATGGTCTGGCCCTCCTCCCGCCCTTCTAGCCGGTCGGCGGTGTCCCCGACAGCGGCCGACTGCTGGTCGGCCTGCTCGACGGGGTGGGAGGGTTCTTGGTACCGGTTCTTTACAAGAGGGACGCCAGCACGGCCGGTATTCGCCTCACCGGAGACCGGACGGGTGACACCCGGCATTGCCAGCTGCGGGGTGTCGTAGACGTGGGTCTCGGTTCGGATCGTCCCGTCCGGCATGCGGATCTTCTCGACCCCGTAGTACCCGGCCTCGGTCAGTTCCTTCAGGGCCTTGCGGATCGCCCCACGCCCCTGCGGGCTTGTGTCGGCCATGTGCCGGCCGTCCTCGCGCCAGCCATCCGGGCGGGAGAGGAGGTCCGCGAGCAGGCCGCGGGCCGTGTAGGACAGCCGCCGATCCTGCAGCAGGCCGTTGGGCAGCACGGTGAAGCTACGTACGTGTTCGGTACGATGGACGCGCATCGGGAGGTCGTACTCCTGTTGCCGGACCCCGGAGCGTTGGCGCGCTGCCGGGGTCACCTATTTTTGGTTGGATCACGGAACGTACCACGTCACCCGCCACGCCAAGGTCCTTTTGCCGCAGCGGTCTTGATCACATCAAGGGCTGTCGTTTCTTGGCGGAGCTGTGTGCGGTCGCCGTCGCGGGTTGCGCGCGAATGTCGGGTGGCTGAGCCGCCCCATCCGCCTTTGCGATCAGCGAGCTGTGAGGAGTTCTCCGCGTTCGACGGCGTCGCGCAGGACGGCGGCGAAGTCCTGGGGCAGGAGGTTGACCGCGTCGAGGGCCTCGGCGGTCAGGGGGATCTCCTCCAGGAGGTACTCGCCTCGGCCCTCCTGGCTGAACTCCGGCCCGGTGCGCTCTTCGAAGCTCCACTTCTCGACGGTGGCGAGGTAGAAGTCCTGACGCTCGTCGTCGGTCTCGATGGTGTGGAGGAGGCTGATGACCTGGGCCTCGCCTGCGATCTCCTCGCGGACCTCGCGCAGAAGGGCCTCTTCGGGGCTGGTGTCGGTCGGTTCGATCTTGCCGCCGACGATCACCCAGTACGGGTTGATGCCAGGGCGGATGCGCTTGATCAGCAGCATGGTGTCGTTCGGGGTGAGGAGGACGGCGCGGACGCGGTGCTGCATGGTGGTCTCTTCCTGTCTCGGTGGTCTCGGTGGTGTGGGGCGGGTCAGTGGAGGAGCCAGCCGCCGTCGACGTGCAACGACTGGCCGGTGATGAAGGACGCGCTGGGGCCGGCGAGGAAGGCGACGGCGGCGGCGACGTCCTCGGGGCGACCCCGGCGCTGAACGCACTGACGGCGGATCTGGTCCTCGGGGCGGGCTCGGTGGTGGGCGGGCAGGTCGTTCTCCGCCTCGACCTGAATGGCCCCGGGTACGACAGTGTTCACGCAGATCCCGGCCGGTCCAAGTTCCCTGGCCAGCGACCTGGTGAGGCCGAGGAGTCCGGCCTTGGCAGTGCTGTAGGCGGTGAGTCCGGGGCGGCCGGCGCGGGCGTTGACGCTGCCGATGTTGACGATCCTGCCCCATCGGCGCTCAGCCATACCGGGGCCGATGGCCCGGCAAGTGCGGTAGTGGATCGTCAGGTTGGACTCGATGGCGCGCGCCCAGTCGTCCTCGCCGAGCTCGTCCCACGGGATGCGAGGGTAGGTGCCCGCGTTGTTGACGAGGATGTCGACCGGCCCGAGTTCGGACTCGACCTGGCTGGCCAGCGCGGCGACGGCGTTCGGGTCGGTGAGGTCGGCGTTGACCTCGATGCCGCTGCGGCCCTCTCGCCGTACGTCGGCGAGCACGGTGCGGGCCTGGTTGATCTGCGCGAGGTGGTTGACGGCGACGGCAGCTCCGGCGGCGGCCAGGGCTCGTCCGATGGCGGCGCCGATACCGGTGGCTCCGCCGGTGACCAGCGCGACCCGACCTTGGAGCGGCAGGGCGGCGATGGGCAGTTCAAGCGGCGTGGGTGTGGTCATCGTCGGTCCGATCGTCGAGGCCGGTGGCCGGAGCAGGCTGGGTGCGGGTGAAGGTCTCGTCGACGCTCTCGGGCTGCTGGGCCTCGGCGAGCTTGGCCAGGAGCAGGAGGAGGTCGTGGCCGGTGAGGCGGCCGGGCGGGATGACGCCGAGGATCCGCAGGGCGAGGAAGTGGCGGATCTGGGAGAGGAAGCGGTCCGGGGCCAGCCCGGCGGCGGGCGCGAGGTCGGCGCGAACGCGCTTCAGCAGGCGGTCGATTGCGGCCTGGCGCCCGGCGCCGACCGCCCAGGTGTAGCGGACTTCCAAGCGGCGGTGGCGCTCGTCGTGCTCGACGTGTTCGAGGTGCGGGGTGCTGACCGGCGGAAGGTGTAGCGGAAGGGTGCGTGCGTACACCTCGGGCTGGTAGGTCGGTACGAGCCAGCCGCCCATGCCGAGCAAGTACCAGAGGAGGATGGCGATTTCCCCGGCGAGCGAGTTGCGGCCGGCGTACTGGAAGTCGAGCCAGCACAGCGGGTCGGCGATGTTCGGTTCGGTCGGGTCGCCCTGGGTGAGCGCGGTGGCCCAGGTACGGGCGGAGCAGAGCGTTTCGCGGGCTTCCCAGACGATGGCGGGCAGGTCGAGCCGCATCGGGACGCCGTTGACGACGAGGATGTGGCCGGTGAGGGCGTGCACAGGCAGCCGCTGGTCGGTGCGTGGGGCGGGGACCGTGAGGCGGCCGGACAGGTACCAGGTGTCGATCCGCCCGCCGGGGCGGATGCGGTCCAGGTAGAGGCCGGGCACGCAGTCCGAGAGCGGCGCGGTACTTCCGCTGTCGGCGACGGCGGCGAGCAGGCTGTCGCAGACGGCGTCGATCAGCGCGGTGACCCGAGGCAAGGCACTCGGGTGCCGGTCGGCGGTGGCGATGACGTCGCCGAGCAGCATGGTGCAGCGACCGGTGGCGAACACGTCCTCGTAAGCCACTACGTTCTTGCCGCCTGCCCAGCTGTGGCTCAGTAGTTGGGGCACCGGCAGTGTGCGGGCGGTGGCCTGCCAGCCCTGGACCTCGGCCTCCGCTGCGGCGGGGGCGAGGATCTTGCGGAAGGCCGGGACCGAGGTGGTGGTGGGGTCGTTCATGCGCGGCTCGTCGGCAGCGCGATGGTGGCCAGCCAGTGGCCCAGGACGGTGTTGGCCAGCTCCACCGCCTTCTCGCGGTCCTCGCGGGCCTGGCGACGCAGATCGGCGTCGGTGGCGGGCTCGCGGTCGAGGAAGACGCCCAGCGCATCGTCGTCCGAGGCACGCTCGGTGCCCTCGAAGCGCAGCATCACCTTGGCCAGCAGAGCGGTGATCTTGAACAGGGCGCGGAGGTCGGGGGCTCCCTTGAGAATCTGGCGGCGGATCTCGATGGCGGCCTGCACACCGGCCTCGACGCTGGCCGCCACATCGCCGGCTGCGTCCGGGGCGGGCAGGGCCAGGCCGGGACGGCACCACAGCGGCACGAGGGAGCCGGAGCCGATCAGCATGAGGACGTGCAGCAGGCGGGAGGTGACCGCCCCGGTGCGGCACTCGTCCTGGGTCAGCACGGTCAGGCCGAGCTTGACGCCAGCGAGTTCGGCTTCGAGTTCGGCGAGGGCCTGCCGGAGCCTGGGGAGGCTGTCCTGCTCGGCGACGACGAAGACGTCCAGGTCGGACCACCCGTGCTGGTACTTGCCTCGGGCGCCGCTGCCGGTCACGGCGAGGAGGTCGATGACGGGCGGCACCTGGACGGTGGTGCGGTCGAGCAGCTCGGACAGGTAGGACTCCAGGTGGACGGGCAGGCCCAGCATGTTCACCGGCGTGGTGGCCGGCCTGCGCAGCGGCCACCGGCGGGCCAGGGCGATCCCGTCGAGGCGGCGCTCCAGGTGCAGACGGGTGTGGTTGTTGTCGATGACCTCCTGCGCGAGCGAGGCAATCCCGGCTGCGCCACGGCGGGCCTTGACGGCGTCGCGCTCGACCACGTCCTCAGGCCCAGCGGTGCCGCGTTCGGCACGGACCTCCGGCATCGCGTCGACGTACACGACGGTCAGCTGCTCGCCGAGCATCCGCCGCAGCTCGGCGGTCGCGTCCTGGTCGTGCAGCGACTCGACGGTGACGTGGTCGAGGAAGTGGTGGGCCGCGCAGTAGCGGTCGAGGCCGTCGACCAGCAGCTCGGCCCGCACCACAGCCGGGAGCTCATACGGGTCGGCGGTGCCGGCGCGCTGGGCGGCGTCCTCGATCAGGTAGCCGATCTTGAGGCGGGCGTACCCGTGCCTGACCCGCAGGTACTCGCCCGCCGTGCTCTTGCCACTCTCCGACATGCCACCGAGCGCGATCACCCGCACCCCGGGCAGGGCGCGGGGCGGCACGAGCGGGGTGATCGGGTGTAAGCGCTGGCGGATCTCGTCCTGGACGGCCATGACCCGGCGCTCGCCGACCACGATGGTCTCCGCCCACCTGCCCTCGGCGATGAGCCGGTGCATCTGCAGGTGGAGGTGCCGCTGGTAGTCCGCGTAGGTCGGGGTGACGTGACGCTCGTGGGAGAGGCTGCGGGAGGTACCGATCACCGGGTCGTCATCGTGCAGGAGCACGATGCCGTGCTCGGCGGCTTCGGCGGCTCGCACGTCGGCGGCGTAGGCGTCGAGCAGCTTGCGGGCCCGGTCGGCGGCCCCATCGGGGCGGAGACGCTCGCGCACCGCGACGGTGGCGGCCAGCGAGGCTTCCAGCATCGGGATGCCCCGGTCCATCAGGCGGACGGGCGCGGCGGCGGGCCTGCGGGAGCGCTCCAGGTAGGAGCTGACGAGGACGTCGGCGACCTCCTCGATCGGGCCGCGCTCGAACCACCAGGCGCCCATGCCCGTGGCCTTGATGCCGTCCCAGCGCGTGTCGTAGTCGTCCAGCCGTCCGGTGGCGTGGGCGGCGGAGCCGAGGCGGCGAGCCAGAATGCCGATCTGCTTGGTCTTGCCGACGTTGTCGGGACCGCTGATCGCGATCGTCACGGGCCGGGAAGGCGTGGGGTCCTGCTCAGGGGAGATGGACACGATTTCCTCCGAGGGCTGGGCTGCGCAATGTCTGTGGGGCGGTGGGCGGCTCTCGGCCGGACGCCGCAGGGGCGCCCGGCCGAGGGCCGGATCGGGCTACCGGCCCGGGTACGGCGGTTGCGGGGTCGGCGGGGCCGGGGGCGGAGGCGGCGGGGGCGGCGGAGGCTGGGGGGCCTCCAAGATCGGAGCGGCGGTTTGCGGCACGGCGAATCTCCCTTCGGTGTGAGGGTTTCCGGCCTGGCAGGTCGCCGAGGCCGGCGAAGGTGGGCGGCTCCGACTGCGGGGGTTCACCCGGAGCCGCCGGTCCCGCCTCGGGCCGGTGTGCGGCGGATGCCGAGGCGGGGGTCTTGGGGTCAGGCGGGCGGCGGCGTGTCCGGCACCGACGCCGAGGAACCAGCGCGGTCCATGGCGTCCGCCTCGACGGCATGCTGGATCGGAATGGACAGCAGCCCGAGGACGACGGCGTGGCCGAGCACCCACAGCCCGGCGAGTACGTGGCTTACCGGGCCGCGGTCCGCGCTGCGGTGTCGGCCGCTCACGCCCGCTCCACGTCGATGTCCGCCCACGTCGTCTTGCCGTGCGGCTCCAGGTCGACGCCCCAGACAACGGCCAAGCAATCGACCAGGGCCAGGCCGCGTCCGGACTCCGCGTCGTGGGCGGCGCCGATCAGGACCGGCAGGACACAGGACCCGTCCCGTACGGAGATCCGCACGGCCTGGCCGGCGCGGTTGACCACCAGGGCGACGCCGACCTGCATAGCGGTCAGGCAGCCGGTCTTGGCCGCGTTGGAGACCAGCTCCGTGACGACCAACTCGGCGTCGGCGGCCACGTAGCCCAGTGCCCAGTCCGCGAGCGCGTCGCGGACCAGCCGACGTGCCGCGGAGGCAGACTGCGGCGCGTACGGCAGCTCGACCGTCGTGGGCCGTGCGAGTGGTCCCGTTCTGGTCAGGATCTCAGTAGTCACGGTCCGCTCCTGGTCGCCAGGGCTGTCTGCTCCGGACAGCGGGGGCTGTCCGGGCGGCAGCGGTCGGAGTCAGCCGCCCGGTGCTTCCCCGGAGCCGGTATCGACTCTCGACCCAAGCGGCTGACACCAAGTCAACCGGCGTTCCTTCATCCAAGTCCCTGCCTCGGAGGGCCGGTTGTCTTTACCGTGTTTACTGCCACCCGGCGCCGAGGAAGGGAGTGGTCATGGCACAGCCTGTGACGAATCACCAGCTCGAAGCGGCCATCAACGACGCTGACATGACCTTCGACGCCCTCGCCCGGGGCGTCGTCCGAGTGGCGGCCGAGGTCGGTGTCCACCTGCGGACGAACCCGTCCACGGTCCACAAGTGGCTGCGTGGCGCCGATCCGGAGGGCGACACTCCCGCTTTCATCTGTGAGGCGCTGTTCCGCAAGACGGGACGGCTCTACACCCCAGCCGAACTCGGGCTACGGTCGGTGGAAGAATCCGATCCGGGCCTCGGGCTGTCCATCGGCCCCGACCCGGTGGGCGTCCTCGCACGGGTGTGGAGAGCTGACTTGGACCGACGCAAGTTCCTGGCCGCCTCGGCGTACTCCGTCGCCGCGATGCACCTGCCGCTGGACTACGTCCGTGAGAGCGCGGAACGCACCGCGGCCGTCCGAGGCGGCGCCGTCGCCGGAGCCGCCGAGGTCGCTGCGGTCCGCGACATGATCAGCATGTTCACCGAGATCGACGAGCGCCACGGCGGCCAGCACGGCCGCTCCGCCCTGATCCAGTACCTTCGATCCGACGTTGCGGCCCTGTGCCGGGGCACCTTCCGCACCCACGAGGACCGTCAGCAGATGCTCTCCGCCGCAGCGGTCGGCGTGCACCTGGCCGGATGGAAGGCGTACGACGCCGGCGAGCAGGGCCTCGCCCAGCGCTACTACCACCAGTCCTACGCCCTCGCCGTCGAGTCCGGGATCGTCGGCCACGACGCCTTCGTCCTGCGCACCCTCGCCCAGCAGGGCATGAAGCTCCGCCACCCCTCCAAGACCTTCGCGCTGTCGGAGACGGCTCTGTCGCGCGTCGTCGGCCGCGTGGACGCCTCGACGGAGGCCCTGTTCACCATCACCCACGCCCACGGCCTGGCGGCCACCAACCAGCGTCGCCCCGCTGTCCAAGCCGTCCAGCGGGCCCGGGACCTGCTGGAGGCCGCAGGCGGCGACGCGATGCCGTACTGGGCGCTCTCCTGGGGCCCGGCTCGCGCCACGGTCAACTCCCGCAGTGCCAAGGTCTTCTCCCGGCTCGGCGACCGGAAGGGCGCCGCAGAGAACTACGCGGCGGCAGCGGCCAACCGCCCGGCTTCGACGTACGCGAGGATCCTCGCGCTCGACCTGGTGGACCAGGCCAAGATGGAACTCGCTGACGGCGGTATCGAGCAGGCATGCGGGACCTGGAACAGGGCGCTCGACGCCATGGCCGGCGTGCAGTCCGTCCGCACCCGACGTTCGGTGATGGAGATGCGCAAGAGCCTCGCCCAGTTCAAGAGCCGCGGCGTCTCGGCAGCTCAGGAACTCGACGAACGGGCAGCCTCTTTCCTGACGTGATCAGCCTGACGCCACCCTCCCGCAGGACCGGTGAAGGGCTTTCAGATCGTTCCGGCCAGAAGCCCTCAACCCCGCGTTACGAAACCGCTACCATGAAGAATGCATCGAGAAATCGGCCTCTGACCAGCGAGAAGCCGCGACTTGACGATCAGTCACCCTTTCTGCCACGCTGATGCCAGCGGTACAACTGTGCCCAGACGGCATACTGCCGTTGGATCGGCCCCGCCCCGGCGGGGCTTTTTTGCTTCCCGCGCACCGTCGCAATCACCATGAAGGCCCCTGGTCCCCCAGGGGCCTTCACGCGTTTCCAGGAGGAAAGCGTGACCTTCGAAACCGGCATGTGGATCGCACTTGCGGCCACCCCGATCGGCCTGGCCCTCGCCGTTGCTGTGATCGGTATCCTCGGCTGCGTGGCGATCAGGAAAGCCCCACCGACCGACGTCCCGAAGGTCCTCACCGCACTCGCGTCCGTCGTCAGGGCATTCCAGGACTTGGTGCCCCGGAACCGCCCCATCAGCCCTACCCCGGCCATCCCGATCCAACGGACCGAGACCCCTACACCTGTACAAGCCGCCATCATCGCCGGGGAGCTGACTCGATCCACTTCCGCCACGGACGCTCAGTGAGGCGCCGCCCCCATCGCGACCCCGTTCAGGACCAGGTCGAAGCGTTCACCACCGCTCTGGACAGCGGCGTGAGCCAGCACGTCGAACAAGCGCTGCTCGCCTTCGCGTCCGCCCTCTGGTCCGACGCCGAGATCGCCCGGGCCACTGGCGGCAGGGCCTGGCGGGACATGGAACGGGAGATCCACAAGCGAATCTCGATCCTCCGGCACCCCGCCGGCTACCAGCTCGTAGCCGAGCTGGCAGACGGCGTACCGCCCGCCCTGGTGAGCCAGCTCGAAAAGCTCGAACGTGCCCTTCTACGCGAATGCGCCACCTGCCAACGCAACGTGCTGCCCCCCGCTGGTCCAGTCGGCGGCAGGCCCAGGAAGTACTGCTCCGACGCCTGCCGACAGGCTGCCTACCGTGCACGCCGAGAGCCCGCAAACCAGGGGCTGGCGGCACCTCCCCAGGGAACGAGCGAGAACTGACCTGGCCTCGGGCCGTTGCTGGGCAGCAA
>NZ_JBHVEU010000108.1:0-21894 GCF_042802075.1 Kitasatospora sp. NPDC057518 | reverse complement strand
CGACCGGGATGGTCGGGGGCACCGGGCTCTCGTGGTGTCGGCGCCGGGGCCGGGTCAGACCTCGAGGACCCGCAGGGCGGGGTGGTCGACCGTGTTGAGGTAGAGCTTCTCCTTGGTGCCCTCCTGCTCCAGCTCGACGACCAGCCGGTAGCGGTACAGGCCGGGCTTGGCGGTGCTGAGCACGGTGCCGGCCCAGTAGTAGTAGACCGGGGTCAGCGGGGAGCGCATGCGGTCGGGCATGCCGTAGATCTTGAGCTCGGTGAAGAGCTTCCGCTCGGCCACGTCCTCCTCGTCACCCAGTTCGGTGTCGAGGACCACGATGTTGTTGATCTTGGGCATGGGCGGCCAGGTGCCGTCCAGCCGCCGCTCCATGTCGAGCGGGCGGATGATCCAGTTGATCACCTGGCCCTGCTTGCAGACCGTCTCCAGCTGCCGGGTGCCCTGGCCGGACCCGCCGACGCTGTTGTCCATCATGTACATCGCGTCGCCCAGCGAGCGGTTGGCCGTGGCCCGCTCCATGTTCACGAGCGTGACGACGTTGAGCTGGACCGAGTTCAGCTGCCCGGGGTTCTGCTTCCCCTCGGTGGCGCTGCTTGCCGTGGTTGTCAAGGTTCCTCCTTCGAGCGCGCCGCTCCGGGCGGTCCACCCGCCCGGAGCCGTCCGTTGCGCGGAGCGGTCAGGTGGCCCGGCCGACCAGGACGGGCGACACGGTGGTGGTGATCGGCTCGGCCTGGGTGCCCAGCCGGAACCGGATCCGGTACGGCACGGGGGACGCGGCGTCCTTCTTCACCGTCCCGGTCCAGTAGGCGACGTCGGTGCCCGGGTACACCTTCCGGACCGGCTCGCACACCTCGTGGTCGATCTCGATCCCGTCGATGGCCACGTAGGCCTCGCACTCGAGCGCCAGCACGTTCCAGAGCAGCTGGTCGCCGGCCTTGACCTTGGTCCGCAGCTCCTCGGTGCCGAAGTCGGCGGACCCGCCGGCCTTGTTGGTGTCGTACAGGTACAGGTGGCCGTGGGTGCTCTGGGACGCCAGCATGCCCACGCAGTCCACCACCGCGGTGATCGAGATCGGGCGCTTCGGCGTGGTCTTCAGCCGTGGCTTGGTGGTCATCTACTCCTCCTCGTCCTTACGGGGACTTCCTGGGACAGCGGTTCAGCCGAAGGCGGCCGGGGCGATCGGCAGGTAGCCCACGCCCGCCCCGGTGAAGCCGTTCCGCTTGGGCTCCGCGGTGATCCGGAGCTTCGACTCGCAGGTGAGGTTGACCGGCTCCCAGGTCCACTCGCCCGCCCGCTGGATCAGCTCGTGGAGCTGGATCCGCATCTTGTAGCTGTACGTGCCGGGCCGGGAGGTGTCGATCGTCGCCGACCAGTACCAGCCGTCGGTGACCAGGTCCGGGGAGCCGTACTCGGCCGGGTAGATGATCTTCTCGTCCACCGCCTCGCCGAAGATGTCGGTGATCACCGGCGCCGGGTAGCTGTGGGTGTCCTGGCCGTGGTCGGAGACCACCCGGCCGGTGACGTCCAGGACCCGCTGCCCGGAGAGGGCCGCGGTGCGCGAGGCGCCGTTGACCCTGGTGCCGACGGTCTGCCGGATCCGGGTGAGCGCGGCCTCGGTGTCGCCGTTCGCGACCCCGGCCTTCTCGCTCAGGTTCGCGAGCTCCGCCAGCGCCTCCTTCTCGGCCGCCCGCGCCCGGGTGGTGTGGTAGCCGCGGGGCACCGTCGGGGGGATCGAACCGAGGCTGTACGGCAGCCAGTTGAGCACCTGCTCGCCGGCCTGCGAGCCGTCGCTCCAGTAGCTGCCGTTGATCGCGGTGACCAGCTCGCCGGTGCCCTGGTTCAGGGAGCCGTGAAGCTTCATGTTGTCGAACAGATAGGTGTTGCCGGTCAGCGTCCGGGACTCCAGCGCGTTGCCGACGTCCACGAGCACGATGATCGCCAGTTGTTGGGCCATGCGCCCACCCTCCTTGTCGGTGTTCCGCCTACAGGCACATCAGTGCGGGCGAGTCGATGTGCAGCACGCTGTGCTCGCCCTCGTACATCTGGAGCTCCAGCCGGTACCGGTACGGCACCCCGGGCACCAGGTACGGCGGGACCACGCCGGACCAGACGTTGAGGTCCAGCTGGCCGGCCGCCACCCGGTGGTCGGCGGGCGCGGCGCCGTCCACGCCGTCCGCCGCACCGGCGTCCACGCCCTCGACCGCGGAGCCGGCCGGAGCGGCGGGGTCGACGCCGTACGCGTCCGCGCCCGCGGTCCCGTCCGCCGGCACGAAGCTGATGCTCCGGATCTCGACGGGCGTCTGCAGGTCCACCGCCAGGGCGGACCACTGGACCACCTGGCCGGGGACCACCACGGTGACCAGGTCGGGCGTCCCCTGGTTCTTGCTGTCGAACGACCCGTCGTCGATCAGGCAGAGGTTGCCGTTGAGCAGCGACTTGTCCGAGAGCGCGCCGATCACGTCCACCACGACGGCGATGTTCACTTGCGGTTTCATCCTCACTCCATTCCTCGAACCAACGTTCCGGAGCGGCGGTCGTACCGCCCCGCCGGCTTGGTCAGTCCCGGTCAGCCCCGGTCGCGCACCAGCGGCACCTTGCCGACCGACGTCCGCTCGATCTCCGTGGACGCCCGGGGCACGAACTTGACCAGGAACCGGTAACCGGTCTTCTCGATCGAGGCGGGGTTCGCCTCGCCCTGGTTGAACAGCGAGAGCGAGCGGGGCAGCGCGTTGACGAAGACGTGCTGGACCCCGTACGGGCCGAGCGCGGCGTCCATCCGGTACGTCAGACCGGCGACGTCGTCGACCGAGGCCAGCAGCGTGATCGTCTTGCCCTCGCGGTGGTTCACGAACTGGATCTCGTGGGCCACCACGTCCAGGTCCATCGCGGTGGCCTTGAGCAGGTCGTCCCGCAGCGCCTCGTACGCGCGCGGGGCCGAGTACTGGCTGTCGTTCAGGTGCAGGATGTCCCCGGTGCGGCCGGCGAACTCGAACTGGCCGGTCTTCAGCCCGGGCCCGTCCAGCCGCGGGCGGCGGATCATCCGGTCGCCCAGCTTCAGCCGCAGCAGCGGGGCCTCGTGCCCGTGCAGCCGGGTGACGACCAGCTCGCCCTCCTCGCCCTCGGCGACCCAGCGGCCCTTCTCGTCGACGATCTCCACCAGGTGCAGCCCGGGCACGGCCGCCAGGCAGGGGGACTCCTCCGTCAGCTGCAGCCCGATGGTCTCGGCCTGGGTGGCGGCGAAGTAGCTGAGGATCGACAGGTTCGGGTACATCGCCTTGAGCTCCGCCCGCTTGCGCTGCGGCAGCACCCCGCTCCCGTACAGCGCCACCCGGAAGCTCTCCTTGGCCTCCTGGCTCATGCCCGCGCCGAGCTCGCTGAGGATCGCGATGCCCGCGGTGATCCCCATCAGCGCCTTCGGGCCGGGGTAGGAGAACATGTGCTCCAGCACCGGGGCGGTGACCGGCCCCGCGCCGATGTAGTTGACCCCCGGCACCTGGGCCAGCACCCCGCCCACCATGGTGCCGCTGCTCCACATCTGGTAGTCCGCCAGCGTGGTGTACAGCCACTTGGGGTCGGTGCCGGGCAGGTACCTGGCGAGCTGGTAGGCGCCCATGAAGCGGCCGGCCACCTCGTAGGTGTCCCGCAGCTCCCGCAGCGAGTACACCGACTCCAGGGGCTTCCCGCCGCTGGTGCCGCCGCTGGCCACGATCTCGAAGCCGCCGCGCGCCAGCGGCACCACCATGCCCGGGCGCGAACCCATGAAGAACTCGCGCTGGGTCTCCTTGTCCGACAGCGGGATCCGCTGCCAGTCCTCGTACGTCTGCGGGGCGGCGTCGACGCCGGCGCCCGACAGGCGGCTGCGCCAGAGCGGGTTGAGCCGCACCGTGTTGACCATCTGCTGCAGGCGGCGCAGCACCAGGGCGTCCTGGAGCTCGTGCGACACCTCGCTGTACGGCGCCTGACAGACCCGCTCGCACTCGCGGAGCTTGCTCGCGAACGAGGGGAGCTTCTCCACCGCGTCGACCGACTCCGGATTCAGCTCCCACTCGGGGATCAGCCAGCTCGCCAGTTCGTCGATGCCGCCGGGTGCCGCCGGCCGGTCGGGCGCGACACTCACTGCACTCATCGTCAATTCCCCGTCCTTCTGTTGTTCACGTGTTCATGTGCCGTCGTTCGTTCGGCAGGGATTGTTCGGGCACGGTTCTTCGGCGGCCCTCAGCGGGCGTCGGCCAGGAGGTCGGTACCGACCCGCCTGATCTCGCCGAGCAGCATCCGGAAGTGTTCGGCGGTGATCTGGTGGTTCATCATCACCACGCGCAGGGCGGCGACCCCGTCGATGTTCACCTTGGAGATGAAGAAATTCCCCCGGATTTTGATCCGGTTCCTGATCGCCACCTGGAGGCGGTGCACGCCGTCGTCCGGAAGTTCTGCCGGTCGGTAGCGGAAGCACAGGATGTTGGCCTCCGGGCGGTGCAGCGTCTCGAAATCCGGTTCGTCCAGGAGAATCCGGTGGATTTCCCCGGTCAGGTCGCAGAGGTACTCGATCTTCTCGGCGAACAGGGCCGGGCCGTAGACGGACCAGAGGGTCCACAGCGGCATGATCATGGGCCGCTTGGTGCACTCGAAGTTCCGGGCTCCGCTGTCGAGCTCGGTGTAGCGGTCCGGCTCCTCGTCGAAGACGTAGCTGGCGCGCTGCTGGAAGGCCCCGAGGCTGTCCTCCTTGTTCCGGTAGAACAGCAGCGTGCAGGGCGCCGGGACGAACATCATCTTGTGCGCGTCCCAGGCCACCGAGTCGACCTTCTCGATGCCCCGCAGCTTGTGCCGGAGCCGGTCGGAGACCAGCAGGCTGGCGCCGTGGGCGCCGTCCACGTGCAGCCAGATGCCGGCTTCCCGGGCGATGTCGGCGAGTCCGTCGAGCGGGTCGAAGGCGCCGACCGAGGTGGTGCCGGCCGAGGCGACCAGGGCGAACACCTTCAGCCCCCGCTGCTCGGCCGCCGCCAGGGCGGGCCGCACCTGCTCCAGGCAGATCTGCTGCTCCGCGTTGATCGGCAGGCGGACGATCTGCGACTCGCCGATCCCCAGGATCCCGGCCGCCCGCGAGACGCTGTAGTGCACGTCCGCGCCGACCGCGATGGCCGGGCGGGGCAGGCCGTCCCCCGACGGACTGCCGTCCGACCAGAAGCCGGGGAACATCTTGTTCCTGGCCGCCAGCAGCGCGGTCAGATTGGCCAGCGACCCGCCCGAGGTGGTCACCATGGCGAAGGAGTCCGGTTCCCACCCGATGAAACGGTTCAGCTCCTCGGCCATGATGCGCTCCGCCACGCTGGGCAGCTGGCCCGCCTCGTAGAACGAGGACGGCTGGTTGACCACCGAGCTGACGAAGTCGACGACCCCGCCCAGCGGCACCACGCCCGAGAACTGCCGGCCCATGTACCCCGGCGAGTGGACCTGGATCCCCGTCCTGATGTACAGGTCGGTGATCGCGTCCAGCCGCTTCTCGTCGAAGGCCGCGATCTTCTCGCGCTCGGAGGTCATCAGGGCCCTGGCGGCCAGCGTCAGCGTTTCGGGGTCGATGAGTTCGAGCCCTCTGATCGAGGAATCGGCCAGATGGCTTTCGAGCCGGTTCAGTACCGTCTCGGAATTCTCCCGGAACAGCTCGGGGTCGAACGTGTCCGCCGGCATTCCGCCGTCGCAC
Organism: Kitasatospora sp. NPDC057518; assembly: GCF_042802075.1. Lineage (NCBI taxonomy): Bacteria > Bacillati > Actinomycetota > Actinomycetes > Kitasatosporales > Streptomycetaceae > Kitasatospora > Kitasatospora sp. NPDC057518. Next base: position 16,199 of record NZ_JBHVEU010000108.1, on the reverse strand, counting down.
GGTTTTCCGACCCCGGGAGTTGCGGAGCGACTCGGCTTCTGAGCGCCGAGCAGCGATCCGACTCCGCTTTTTTGCTCGATCGTCTTCTGATTCGAGCGAGATTCCACCATAGGAGCCCCCCAATGGCCCTTGTTGAGGACATCGAGACTTTCCCTTTCCGGAACGGTGCATGTCCAGCTGGGTCACTCCAACGGGTGAATCTTCGTTTTTTATCGGCGTTCGATTGCGGCCCGTCGCCGGACGACTCCGGTGTGTGACATTCGGCGTCGCCGCTGGCCAGGGCGGTAGGGCGGCTTGTCACATTTCGAACATTGCAATCGAACGTCGAGGTTGTTATTCGAACGCCAGCCGGGAATGTGCCGTTTTGGCCCCCGGGTCCGCCCGACGGGCCGATTCCGCCCCTTCTGGCCGGTAACGGACCAGGACCGTCGCCCGGTCCTCGTGCCGCACCCGCTACGGGGGCCGGTGATCCCGGGTGATAGGGAGGTGGGATGGCTGAGGTGGCTGAGGTGGCTGAGGTGGCGTTCGACGCGGTGCTGTGCGATGTGGACGGCGTGATCCGGTTCTTCGACGGGAGCCGGGTGGCCGCGCTGGAGCGGGCGGCGGGACTGGCGGAGGGGAGCACGGCGGAGGTCGGGTTCGCGCCGGAGAACGACCTCCCGCTGCTGCTTGGGCGGATCGGGAAGGCGCAGTGGGTGGACTCGATCGCGCGGGGCCTGGCCGGCCGGGTGACGGACGCACAGGCGCGCGCCCTGGCGCAGGCGTTCGCGGATTCGCCGTTCCGGGCGGACGAGGCGGTGGTGGGGCTGCTGCGGCGGGCCCGGGAGCACTGCCGGGTGGTGCTGGTGACCAACGCGACGGCGTGGCTGGACGAGGACCTGGCGCTGCTGGGGCTGACGGACCTGGCGGACGAGGTGGTGAACAGCTCCCGGGTGGGCAGCGCCAAGCCGGACCGGCGGATCTACGAGATCGCCGCCGAGCGGGCCGGGGCGGCGCCCGAGCGGTGCCTGTTCGTCGACGACCGCCAGGAGAACGTGGACGCGGCGGTGGCGCTGGGCATGACCGGGGTGCGCTACCGGGGGCCGGAGGACCTGCGGCGGGCGCTGGCGGCGGTGCTGGACGGGCGGGGGGTGTCGGGCTGACGGGGTGCTGGGCTGAGGGGGCTCGGGTCGGCGGGCGGTGCTCGGGCTGAGGGGGCTCGGGCCGGCGGGCGGTGTACGGGCTGAGGGGGCTCGGGCCGGCGGGTCGTGCTCGGCGGCGGGTGGCGGGGCCGGGGGCGCCGGGCGAGGATCGGGGGGACCGGTCGGACCCCTGGGAGCGGTGGGCGGATGGCTGAGCAGGTCGGGGAGCAGGTCGGGGCGCAGGCCGGGGGGTCGCGGGCGGAGCTGTCCTCGCGCCTGAACTGGCTGCGCGCGGCCGTGCTGGGGGCCAACGACGGCGTGGTGTCGACGGCGGGCATCCTGACCGGCGTGGCGGGTGCGGCGGGCTCCCGGACGGCGCTGCTCGCGGCCGGGGTGGCCGGGCTGCTGGCCGGGGCGATGTCGATGGCGGCCGGCGAGTACGTCTCGGTCAGCACCCAACGGGACACCGAGCGGGCCGCGTTGGCGCGGGAGCGGCGGGAGCTCGCGGAGGACCCGGAGGGGGAGCTCGACGAGCTGACCGACTACTACCGGGGCAGCGGGCTGGCGGACGGCCTGGCCCGGGAGGTGGCGACGGCGCTGACCGAGCGGGACGCGCTGGCCGCCCACGCGCAGACCGAACTCGGCATCGACCCCGACGTGTTGACCAACCCCTGGGAGGCGGCACTGGCCAGCGCGGCGGCGTTCACGCTGGGCGCGCTGGTGCCGCTGCTGGCGGTGCTGCTGCCGCCGGAGTCGTGGCGGCTGGTGGTGACGGTGGTGGCGGTGGTGGCCGCGCTGACCCTGTCGGGCTGGGCGAGCGCCCGGCTGGGGGGTGCCGGTCCGGCCCGGGCGGTCCTGCGCAACGTCGTGGGCGGGTTGCTGGCGATGGCGGTGACGTACAGCGGTGGCGTGCTGCTGGACCAGGTCACCGGGTGACCGCGAACCCCCGGCCGTACGAGCGGACGGGCGGACGGGCGGACGGGCGGACCACCGGACCGTGGCGGCGGGGCCCGGGCACGCCGGGTGACGGCCCCGGTCGGCTCGACGGGCGGGCCGGTCCGCCCTGTGTTTGTGTGGCTGCAAACCGCTTGGGAGAGGTGACTTGCCGTGACCATGCCCCCGTTCGGATCGAACGATCCGTTCTCCGACCTGCTCAGCCGGTTCTTCGGGATGAGCCCGATGGCCTCCCCGCCCGCCGTGCAGCGGGTGCCGATCGGGCGGCTGCTCAGCGAGTCCTCGCAGGAGCTGCTCGCGCTGGCCGCGCAGCGGGCGGCCGAGGACGGCTCCAGCGACCTCGACACCGCGCACCTGGCCTGGGCGGCCACCCGGGTGGACCCCTCGCGCCGGATGCTGGAACGGGCCGGCATCGACCCGGACCGGCTCTCCGGCGACCTGGAGCACGCCCTGCCGTCCGGCAACCCCGACACGGTGGACGGCCGGCCGGCGCTCACCCCCTCGGCCAAGCGCGCGCTGCTCGCCGCGCACGCCCGCTCGCAGGAGGCCGGGGCCTCGTACATCGGCCCGGAGCACATCCTCGGCGCGCTGCTCGACCAGGAGCGCTCGGGCGCCGGGGTGGCGCTGCGCAACGCGGCGCCCTCGCAGGAGGCGCTGAAGTCGGTGCTGGAGGGGCGCGGCACCGGCGGGGAGCGCAGCAGTACGGGCGCCCACCCGAGCGAGACGCCGACGCTGGACGAGTACGGGCGCGACCTCACCGAGGAGGCGCGCTCGGGCCGGCTGGACCCGGTGGTGGGCCGGGCCGAGGAGATCGAGCAGACCGTCGAGATCCTCTCCCGGCGGACCAAGAACAACCCGGTGCTGATCGGTGAGCCGGGCGTCGGCAAGACCGCGATCGTCGAGGGCCTGGCCCAGCGGATCGTCTCCGGGGACGTGCCGCAGAGCCTCAGGGAGAAGCGGGTGGTCACCCTCGACCTGACCGCGCTGGTGGCCGGCTCCAAGTACCGGGGCGAGTTCGAGGAGCGGCTGAAGAACGTGATCGACGAGGTCACCGCGGCCGAGAAGAGCGTGATCCTGTTCCTGGACGAGCTGCACACCGTGGTCGGCGCGGGCGGTGGCGGCGAGGGGTCGATGGACGCCGGCAACATCCTCAAACCGGCGCTCGCGCGCGGTGAGTTGAGCGTGGTCGGCGCGACCACCCTGGACGAGTACCGCAAGCACGTGGAGAAGGACGCCGCGCTGGAGCGCCGCTTCCAGCCGGTGCTGGTGCCCGAGCCGAGCGTCGAGGAGACGATCGAGATCCTCCAGGGGCTGCGCGACGCGTACGAGGCGCACCACCAGGTGCGGTTCACCGACGAGGCGCTGGACGCCGCGGCGACGCTCTCCGACCGGTACGTCAGCGACCGCTTCCTGCCCGACAAGGCGATCGACCTGCTGGACCAGGCGGGTGCGCGGGTCCGGCTGCGCAGCCTGAGCGGCTCCACCGAGGCGACCGGGGTGCGGGACCGGATCACCAAGCTGAAGCGGGAGCTGGACGAGGCCGTCGCGGACGAGGAGTTCGTCCGGGCCGCCAACCTGAAGACCGAGCTGCGGCAGACCGAGGACGAGCTGGCGGCGGTCGCCGAGTCCCGCGAGGAGGTCGTCGACGTGACGGCCGACGACATCGCGCAGGTGCTCTCCTCCCGGACCGGCATCCCGGTCGCGGAGCTGAACGCGACGGAGAAGGAGCGGCTGCTCAAGCTGGAGGACCACCTGCACCAGAAGGTGATCGGCCAGGACGAGGCGGTCACCGCCGTCTCCCAGGCGGTGCGCCGCGGCCGGGCCGGGATGGGCGACCCGGAGCGCCCGACCGGCTCCTTCCTCTTCCTCGGGCCGACCGGCGTCGGCAAGACCGAGCTGGCGAAGGCGCTGGCGGCACTGCTGTTCGGCGACCCGGACCGGATGATCCGCTTCGACATGAGCGAGTTCCAGGAGAAGCACACCGTCTCCCGGCTGGTCGGCTCCCCGCCCGGGTACGTCGGCTACGAGGAGGCCGGGCAGCTGACCGAGGCGGTGCGCCGCAAGCCGTACAGCGTGCTGCTCTTCGACGAGGTGGAGAAGGCCCACCCGGACGTCTTCAACCTGCTGCTCCAGGTGCTGGACGACGGGCGGCTGACCGACTCCCAGGGGCGTACGGTCGACTTCCGCAACACCGTGGTGATCATGACCAGCAACATCGGCTCGCAGCGGATCCTCGACCACGCGGGCAACGTAGACGAGATCCGAGACGACCTGATGCGGGACCTGCGGCAGCACTTCCGGCCGGAGTTCCTCAACCGGATCGACGAGGTGATCGTCTTCCACGCGCTCACCCGGAAGGACCTGCTGTCGGTGGTGGACCTGCTGCTGGAGCGCAGCCGGCGGCGGCTGCGGGCCCAGGACATCCGGCTGGAGGTCACCGAGGCGGCCAAGGAGTACCTGGTCAACCGGGGCTACCAGCCGGAGTTCGGGGCCCGGCCGCTGCGCCGGACGATCCAGTCGGAGCTGGACAACCGGATCTCCAACCTGCTGCTGGACGGTTCGGTGCGGGAGGGGGACACCCTGATCGCGGAGGTCAGCGACGGGGAGCTGGTGGTCACGCTGGCGCGGCCGGAGGCCTCGGCGACCTTCGAGGAGGCGGAGGCGAAGGCTGCCGCCGCTGCCGCCGAGGGCTGATCCGGTCGCGGCGGGCCTGGTTCGGGCGTACTCCAGGGGGAGTACGCCCGAACGCCACTGCTGGAGGACGCGTGGGGGCGCGGCGCGGGTCTAGCTTGTGGGCATGATGCCGCCCACCTCCCCGCCGACCGAGCCGCCCGTGGCGGAGCAGCCGCCGGGGGAGCCGTCCGAGCCGCCGCGCCCGCCGTGGGCGCGCGCGGCCGCGGTGGGCCACGCCCTGGGGCCGGCGGTGGCGGTCGCGGCGATCCAGGTGGTCGGCTCGACCGTCGCCGCGCACGGCCAGCACGGGCGGGTCCCGCTGGACGCCCTCGGCTACCTCCTGCTGCTGCTCGGGCCTGCCCTGCTGGTGCTGCGCGGCCGCCGGCCGGTCGCGGTGGCGGCCGGCACCTCGGTGGTCACCGCCGGGTACCTGGCCGCCGGGTACCCGTACGGGCCGGTCTTCGTGAGCTGGCTGATCGCCTGCTGCGCGGCGATCGGCTCCGGGCACCGCCGGGCGGCCTGGACGGGCGCGGCCGGGGTCTACCTGGTGCACCTGCTGGGCGCCTTCGTGCTGCCGGCGAGCTGGCAGCACGCCGCCCCGCCGTCCGGCAGCGTCTGGCCGCAGGAGCTCGGGCTGCTGGCCTGGCTGCTGCTGGTGATGGCGGGCGGCGAGCTGGTCCGGTTCCGGCGCGAGCGGATCGCCGCCCACCGGGCCTACCGGCAGCAGCTGGAGGAGCGCCGGGCCAACGAGGAACGGCTCAAGATGGCCCGGGAGTTGCACGACATCCTGGCGCACAGCCTGTCGCTGATCAACATCCAGGCCGGGGTCGCGCTCGCGCTGCTCGACCGGCGGCCGGAGGAGGCGCGCGGCGCGCTGGTCACCATCAAGTCGACCAGCAAGGAGGCGCTCGGCGAGGTCCGCCAGGTGCTCGCGACGCTGCGCGGGCCCGGCGCGCCGCCGCGCGGGCCGGCCCCGGGGCTGGACCGGCTGGACGAACTCACCGAGCAGGCGGACCGGGTGGGCCTGGAGGCGGAGGTGCAGGAGCGCGGCGAGCGGCGCGCGCTGTCCGCCGCCGTCGACCTCACCGCCTTCCGGATCGTCCAGGAGGCGCTCACCAACGTGGTCCGGCACTCGGCGGCCCGGCAGGCGGTCGTGGTGCTGGACTGGACGGACCGGGCCGTGCTGGTGGTCCGGGTGGAGGACCCGGGGCCCGCGGTGCCCGGTGACGCGGGCGGGTCGGGCAGCGGGCTGGTCGGGATGCGGGAACGCGCGGCGGCGTTCGGTGGCACCATCACGGCGGGGCCGCTGCCCGACGGCGGCTTCCGGGTCCGGGCGGAGCTGCCGACACCGAAGGCGGAGAGCGATTGATTCGGGTACTGCTGGCGGATGACCAACTGCTGGTCAGGGCGGGCTTCCGGGCCCTGCTGGACCTCCAGGACGACCTCACGGTGGTCGGCGAGGCGGACGACGGCGAGGCCGCGGTCCGGCTCGCCCGCGAACTCGTGCCGGACGTCGTGCTGATGGACATCCGGATGCCGCGGATGGACGGGCTGGAGGCGACCAGGAGGATCGCCGAGGACCCGGCGCTGTCCTCCGTGCGGGTGGTCGTGCTGACCACCTTCGAGCTGGACGAGTACGTCTTCGAGGCGCTGCGCTCCGGGGCGGCGGGCTTCCTGGTCAAGGACACCGAGCCGGCCGACCTGCTGCGGGCGGTCCGGGTCGCCGTCGCGGGGGACGCGCTGCTCTCGCCGGGGGTCACCCGGCGGCTGATCGGCGAGTTCGCCGCCCGGTCGAAGCGGCCCGAGGCCGTGCCGCAGGGGCTCTCGGACATCTCGATGCTGACCGAGCGGGAGCGTGAGGTGCTGGCGCTGGTCGGGATGGGGCTGTCCAACGAGGAGATCGCCCGGCGGCTGGTGGTCAGCCCGCTGACGGCGAAGACGCACGTCAGCCGGGCGATGGTGAAGCTCGGGGTGCGGGACCGGGCGCAACTGGTGGTGCTGGCCTACGAGTCGGGGCTGGTGCGGCCGGGCTGGCTGGGCTGAGTGCGGAGGCGGTCGGGGCGCGGGCTGCTCCCGGGCCGGAGCGTCGCGGGTGGTTCGTACTCTCCCGGGAGTATCCCAACTGCCGCTGCTGGTAGGACGCGCGATGAGGGTCTTCGGCGGGACGCTTCAGGTGTCTCGGGGACCGCCCGAGGTGCTGGAAGCCCACCACCGAGGAGTTGAACCACCATGTACACCCAGCTGGCCGACTGGCACGGCCCGGGCCCGTGGATCCTGCTGATCCCCCTGGTCTGGATCGCCGTGGTGGTCCTGGTGATCGCGGTCCTGCGCCGCACGGTCTGGCGGCGGCACGGCTGCGGGTACGGCGCCAGGGCCGGGTTCGGGCCCGGATCGGGAGCCGGGGCCGTCGCGGAGCATCCGCTGGCCGTCCTGGGCCGCCGCTACGCCGAGGGCGACATCGACGCCGAGGAGTACCGCGCCAAGCGGGCCGTGCTCAGCGAACCGCCGCGGGGCGACCCCGGAGGAGGTGGCGCCAAGTGACCGCCCCGGGCGTCGTACGGGGCGCCGCCGCCCGGGTGGCCGACGACCGGGTCGCCGACGCCGTGGAGGTCCACGGTGTCGGCGGCACCGGGGGCCGGCAATCCGGCCGCGTGACGGTGGGCCGGAGGCTCAGCCCGCCTGCTGCGGGAAGACCTCCCGCAGCAGCGGGTCCGGCAGTCCGCGCTTGCGCCACTCGCGCGGGTAGCCGAGCGAGACCTCCGTGAACGGGACGCCGTCGTAGGTGGTTCGGCGCGGGATGTGGAGGTGGCCGTAGATCATCGCCGCGGTGTTGAACCGGGTGTGCCAGTCGGCGGTCAGCTCGGTCCCGCACCACTGGGCGAACTCGGGGTACCAGAGGATCTCGGTGGGCTGACGGACCAACGGGTAGTGGTTGACCAGGACGAGCGGGATGTCCGGGTCGCAGGCCGCCAGTCGCTTCTCGGTCAGCCGGACGCGCTCGCGGCACCAGGAGTCGCGGTCCGGGAACGGGTCCGGGTAGAGCATCCGCTCGTCCGCGCAGACGATGCCGCTCTCGTAGGCGGCCGCCAGGGAGGCCTCCTTGGTGGTCGTGCCCGGCGCGCGGAAGGTGTAGTCGTAGAGGAGGAAGAGCGGGGCGATGCGGACGGGTCCGCCGGGGCCCTCCCAGACCGGGTACGGGTCCTCGGGGGTCACCACGCCGAGCCGGCGGCAGCGTTCCACCAGGTGCTCGTAGCGGGCCACTCCGCGCAGCTGGACCGGGTCCTCGGGGTGGGTCCACAGCTCGTGGTTGCCGGGCACCCACACCACGCGGGCGAAGCGTTCGGCGAGCAGGCCGAGGGCCCACTCGATGCTGGTGGTGATCTCGGCGACGTCACCGGCGACGAGCAGCCAGTCCCCGGGGTGGGAGGGCTGGAGCTTCTCCACCAGGTCGCGGTTCTCCTGGTAGGAGATGTGCAGATCGCTCACGGCGAGCAGCCGTCCACCCGTCGGGGTGGTCCGTTCCGGCTGTGCCTCGCTGCGGTTCTCCGTAGTCACTCCTGCCCCCTGAGGTCGCCCGGCCAATGGGGCCCACCCTACGTGGCGGGCGGGGGGAGTGGGGCGGGTTGACGGGATCAGTCGTTCGAACCGTCGGTTCAGGAGCCGAGGTCAGCCCGGCGATTCACCGGTGGTTCACCGGCGGGTCAGGGCCGGGACGGTGGATCGGGAGCCGAGCGGAAGGCGGGCTGAGGACGGGAGGTGGGATCAGGAAGTGGGAGTGGAAGGGGAGTTGGGGTTGAGCCGGTTCAGGAGCTGATGTCGATGAGCACCCCGTGGGAGGTGGCGGTGGTGACGGCGAGGATCGCCAGCGAGGCGATGCCGAAGGTCAGGCCGAGGACGGCGCGGCCGCGCCGGTTGGTGCCGCGGACCAGGGCCAGGGTGGCCAGGGTGATGGCGATCGGCCCGAGGACGATGTTGAACAGCAGCAGGCCGGGCAGGCCGAGGAGGAAGGAGGCGACAGCGAGTCCGTCGGCCTCGGCGGTGCCCTGACGGCCGGTCGCCTGACGAGCAGTCTGCTGGGCCTGGCGCTCCGGGCGGTCAATGTTCTGGCGGCCGATGGCGAGGCGGCCGGTGGTGACACGGTCGGTGACGGTGCTCATGGTGGTGCGGGTCCTCTCTGGAGAGTGGCCGCGGGTGCGGTCCGCGGAGCGGCCGGGTCAGCGGTGCCGGAGGCGGGCGATGCCCTCGCGGGCGCCGAAGGCGAGCAGCCAGGCGGTGATGCCGGCGGAAGCGGCGAGGAAGACCGGGAGCGAGGTGTGGGCGGCGGTGCCGATCAGGATGCCCATGGCGACCAGGGCGGAGAGCAGGATCACGGCTGACTCCTTCGGCTGCGGCTGGGACTGCGCCGATTTCGGTTGACAAGTGTTCACTGACTTCGGCCCCACTCTACGCTCGGCTGGCCAAGTTCGGCAAACGAATGTTTACTGAATGGCGTGAGTCACACCGTTGGGGCCAGGCAGGCCCAGAAGCAGCAGAGTCGGCGGGCCTTGCTGGATGCCGGGCTGCACCTGTTGGCCGATCAGAACCTGGCGAGCCTGGGCGTCCGCGAGGTCACCCGCGAGGCGGGGCTCTCCCCGGCCGCCTTCTACCGGCACTTCCCGGACCTCGCCGCCCTCGGGGTGGCGCTGGTCGAGGAGTCGCTGGCCAGCCTGCACATCATGATCCGTTCGGTGCTCGCCGAGGCCGGCGACGCCGAGGAGCTGATCGACCGCGCGGTGGACGTGATCGAGCGGCACGTCCGCGAACACCGGCCGCACGTCCGCTTCCTGGCGCGCGAGCGGCACGGCGGGGTGCGGCGGGTGCGCGAGGCGATCGACGCCGAACTCGGCCGCTTCGCCGCCGAGGTGGGAGCCGCCCTGGCGCTGCAGCCGCAGTCGCGGGGGTGGAGCGAGCAGGACCTGCGGATGCTCGCCGAGCTGCACGTCGACCACATGGTCTCCACGGCCGCCGCCTTCCTGGAGGCGCTGGAGACGGACCCGGCCCGGGAGCGGCGGATCGCCGCCACCGCGCGCCTCCAACTGCGCCTGATCAGTCTCGGTCGGGAGCACTGGCAGGCGGGTTGACCGTCCGGGCGTTGGCCGGGTGGCGACGATAACCGGTCATTGCGGCTTGGGCGGTTCTTGGTGTTGCTTTGACTCTTGACAGTGGGTCATGTCCGCGACAGCTTTGGTGCACCCCCACCAGTGGATCCCCCCACACCGAGAGGTCTCTCATGAAGAAGCCGCTCAAGCCGCTCATAGGCACGGTCGCCGCGTTCCTGGTCGCCGGGGCCACCGCCCTCGGCGGAGCCGCTCCGGCCCAGGCCGCGGCCTCCGCCGACAAGTCCGCAGCCAAGCCCGTCACCGCCGTCAACTTCGCCGGGACGGTCGCCCTCAGCAACTGCTCCGGTTCGCTGGTGCGGATGCCCGGCTCGACCGCGAACGACCCGGCCCTCATACTCTCCAACGGCCACTGCCTGGAGACCGGCATGCCCGGTCCGGGCGAGGTGGTCCTCAACCGGTCCTCCAGCCGGACCTTCACCCTGCTCAACGGGAGCGGCAGCGGTGTCGCCACGCTGCGCGCGAACAAGATCGTCTACGGCGCGATGACCGACACCGACGTGTCGATCTACCAGCTGAACACCACCTACGCCTCGATCCAGTCCCGGTACGGCATAGCCCCGTTGACGATCGCCGCCACCCACCCGGTCCAGGGCGCCTCGATCAAGGTCGTCTCCGGCTACTGGAAGAAGATCTACTCCTGCTCGGTGGACGGCTTCGCCTACCGGCTGAAGGAAGCCGACTGGACCTTCAAGGACTCGGTCCGCTACACCTCCACCTGCAACGTGATCGGCGGCACCTCCGGCTCGCCGGTGGTCGACGCCTCGACCGGCCAGGTGGTCGCCGTCAACAACACGATCAACGAGAGCGGCGAGACCTGCACCCTGGACAACCCCTGCGAGGTGGACCAGAACGGCGCGGTGACGGTCCGTCCGGGCATCGGCTACGCCCAGGAGACCTACGGGATCCCGGCCTGCTTCGCCGCCGGCAACCGCTTCGACCTCACCCTCGCCGGCTGCACCCTGCCCCGCCCGTAAGCCACCAGGGCAACCGCGCTGACCAGCACTTTTCCCCCGATGGGCCATCCGCGAACGGCGGGTGGCCCATTCGGCCGTCCATCGGTCGGCCACCGCTCCACCCGGCTCCACCCGGCTCCACCCGGCCGTCCACCAGTCGGCCACCGCTCCACCCCGTTCCACCAGTTCCACCAGTTCCACCAGTTCCACCGCGCTCCACCCGCACCATCCGCTCCACCCGCGCCGCGCGGCCGTACCGGCGGGCGGCGATCATGTCAGCTGAACAGATGGAGAGTTGATGACCACCACCGTGAGAAGGCTGCTGGCTTCCGCCCTGCTGATACCGCTGCTCGCGCTCGGCGGCCTGGCGAGCCCGGCGTCCGCCGCCGACGGCCAGGGCGCGCAGGGTGCCCAGGGGGCGCAGGGTGACCAGGGCAAGGGGTCCCGCCACGGCCGGAGCCCCGCCGACGACCCGACCGCCGACATCAAGGACCGCCTGGCGGCGATCCCCGGCGTGACGATCACCGAGGAGAAGCCGACCACCACCGGTCACCGCTACTTCGTCGCCACGTACACCCAGCCGATCGACCACTTCCGGCCCTGGCTGGGCACCTTCCAGCAGCGCTTCAGCCTGCTGCACCGCGGCTACGACCGCCCGACCGTCTTCTACACCAACGGCTACACGCTGGGAACCAACCCGTCCCGCACCGAGCCGACCCGGCTGGTGGACGGCAACCAGGTGTCCATCGAGTACCGGTTCTTCACCCCCTCCCGCCCGGAGCCAGCGGACTGGTCGAAGGCCGGCATCCGCCAGGGCGCCGCGGACTCGCACCGGCTGGTGACCGCGCTCAAGCGGATCTACCAGGAGGAGTGGCTGTCCACCGGCGCCAGCAAGGGCGGCATGTCCTCCACCTACTTCCGCCGCTTCTACCCGGACGACGTGGCCGGCACGATCGCCTACGTCGCGCCGAACAACACGAACGTCAACGACTACCAGGCGTACAGCGACTTCTTCCGGACCGTCGGCACCCCCGAGTGCCGGGCGAGGCTGAACGCGGCCCAGCGCGAGCTGCTGGTGCGCCGTGACCGCCTGGTGCCCCGCTACGTCGCCGACAACAAGGCGTCCGGCTCCACCTTCAACACCCTCGGCTCCCCGGACCGCGCGTACGAGGCCGGGGTGCTGGACGTGGTCTGGGGCTTCTGGCAGTACAGCCTGGAGGCCGACTGCGCCAAGGTCCCGGTCGCCGCGACCGCGACCGACGACGAGCTGTACGCCTGGTTCGACTCGCAGTCCGGCATCACCGGCAACAGCGACCAGTCGCTGGCGAAGTACACCGCGTACTACTACCAGGCCGCGACCGAGCTGGGTGCGCCGTTCTTCGACGTCTCGCACCTGAAGGACGTGCTGCACTACGACTACAAGGAGCTCTACTCGGTCCGCAGCTACGTGCCGAAGGAGATCCCGACCGTCTTCAACCCGAACGCGATGCCCGACATCGACCGCTGGGTGAAGCGCGAGGGTGAGCGGATCATGTACGTCTACGGCGGCAACGACCCGTGGGGTGCCAAGCCGTTCCACCTCGGCCGGGGCAGCGAGGACAGCTACGTCTACACCGTGCCCGGCGGCAACCACGGCTCGAAGATCGAGCAGCTGCCCGCCGCGCAGTCAGCGGAGGCCACCGCCAAGGTGCTGGAGTGGGCCGGTCTGGGCGACGCGAACGCCGCCCGCTCGCTCGCCAAGACGCCGCAGCCGGGCTCGGACTTCGGCCCGCTGGACGTCGAGGGCCAGCGGCTGGAGCAGGAGCGCCGCCCGCTGTAGCCCTCGCGCTCGCGCTAGGCAGGTCGCACCACCACGCACGAGGAGGAGGCCGTCCCGGAACCCGGGGCGGCCTCCTCGCGTCGTCCCGCGCCCCCGCGCCCGCACGTCCCCCGCGCCCCGCCGGCGGGAAGGTCGGGCCGCCCCAGCCCCTCCCCGAAGCAGTGAATCAGTGCTTCAATGCTTGCATGGCCTACCGACGCACGCCCGCCGTACAAGCCCGCCTGGACGCCCAGCGCGAAGCGGTGCTCCAGTCGGCGGTCGGCCTGCTCGCCGAGCGCGGCTACGGCGGCTGCACGATGGCCGCCGTGGCGGACCGAGCCGGGATCGCCACCGGCAGCCTCTACCAGCACTTCAGCGGCAAGGCCGAGCTGTCGGTGCAGCTGTTCCGCCGGGTGGTCACGCACGAGATCGACGCGGTCAACGCCGCCGTCGCCCGCCAGGACACCCCGAGGCGGCGGATCGCCGCCGTGGTCGAGACCTTCGCCGCCCGCGCCCTGCGCGCGCCCCGGCTGGCGTACGCGCTGCTGGTCGAGCCGGCCGACGCGGTCGTGGACGAGGAGCGACTGGTGTTCCGGCGGGCGTTCCGGGACGTGATCGCCACCGAGATCGCCGCCGCCGTGGCGAGCGGCGAACTGCCCGAGCAGGACCCGGTGCTGACCGCCGCCGCCCTGGTCGGCGCGGTTGGCGAGGCCCTGGCCGGCCCGCTCGCCGCCGCACCCGGAACAGCCGTACCCGGAACAGTCGCGTCCGGAGCAGCTGCCACACCCGGAGCGGCCACACCCGGAACAGCCGGGACCGGAGCCGCCGAGCCCGAACAGAGCGACAAGACCACGGTGGTCCCCGCCCTGGTCTCCTTCACCCTGCGTGCCCTGGGAGGACGCGATGACAGCGACGCATGAGGTCACCAACCAGGTGCCCCTGCCGTACGGACACGACACCGCCGCCGACCCCACCCTGCTCGCCGCCCTCCAGCGGGCCGACGCCGGCTGGGCCGAGCCCGAGCTGCGCGAGCTGGGCCGGCTGGCCGGCTCCGAGCAGGCCGCCGAGTGGGCCCGGCTGGCCAACGAGAACCCGCCGGTGCTGCGCACCCATGACCGCTTCGGCCACCGGATCGACGAGGTCGAGTTCCACCCGGCCTGGCACGAGCTGATGCGCACCGCCGTCGGGTACGGCCTGCACGCCGCCCCCTGGCGCGACGAGCGCCCCGGCGCCCACTCCGCCCGCGCCGCCCGGTTCTTCGTCTGGGGCCAGGTCGAGGCCGGCCACACCTGCCCGATCTCGATGACCTACGCCGCCGTCCCGGCCCTGCGCGCCAACCCGGCCCTGGCCGCCGAGTTGGAGCCGCTGCTGGCTGCCCGGGAGTACGACTACGGGCTGCGCGAGCCGCGTACCAAGCGCGGGCTGATCGCCGGCATGTCGATGACCGAGAAGCAGGGCGGCTCGGACGTCCGCACCAACACCACCACCGCCACCCCGCACGCCGACGGCACCTACCGGCTCACCGGCCACAAGTGGTTCACCTCGGCGCCGATGTCCGACCTCTTCCTGACCCTCGCCCAGGCCCCGGGCGGCCTCAGCTGCTTCGCGCTGCCGCGCGTCCTGCCGGACGGCGGCCGCAACCGCCTGCAGCTGATGCGGCTCAAGGACAAGCTCGGCAACAAGTCCAACGCCTCCGCCGAGTTGGAGTACGACGGCGCGGTCGGCTGGCTGGTCGGCGAGGAGGGCCGGGGCGTCCCGACCATCATCGAGATGGTCAACATGACCCGCCTGGACTGCACCGTCGGCGCGGCCTCCGGCATGCGCTACGGCGCCACCCGGGCGGTGCACCACGCCCTGCACCGGCGGGCGTTCGGCAAGGCGCTGGTCGACCAGCCGCTGATGCGCAACGTGCTCGCCGACCTGGTGGTGGAGTCCGAGGCGGCCACGATCGTCGCGATGCGGCTCGCCCGGGCCACCGACCGCGCCCTGGCCGGCGACGAAACCGACGCGCTGGTCCGGCGGTTGGGCCTCGCGGTGGCCAAGTACTGGGTGTGCAAGCGCGGTCCGGCGCACGCCGCCGAGGCGCTGGAGTGCCTGGGCGGCAACGGCTACGTGGAGGAGTCCGGGATGCCCCGGCTCTACCGGGAGGCGCCGCTGGTGTCGATCTGGGAGGGCTCCGGCAACGTCGCCGCCCTGGACGCGCTGCGCGCCATGGCCAAGCGCCCGGAGACCGTCGAGGCCTTCCTCGGTGAACTCGACGCCGCCGCCGGCGCGGACCGCCGGCTGGACGCGGCCGTCGCCGCGCTGCGCAAGGAGCTGACCGACCCGGGGGACCTGGAGTACCGCACCCGTCGGCTGGTCGAGTCGATGGCGCTGGCCCTCCAGGGCTCGCTGCTGGTCCGGTACGGCAGCCCGGCGGTCGCCGACGCGTTCTGCGCGAGCCGGCTCGGCGGCGACCACGGCGCGGCCTTCGGGACCCTGCCGTCCGGCGTCGACACCGGGGCGATCATCGACCGCGCCCGCCCGGTGATCGCGTGAGCGACCGGGAGGCGGAGGGCGTCCGGGCGTTCTGGCAGGGCCTCGGCCTGCCGGGGCTGATCGACGTGCACACCCACTTCATGCCGAAGAACGTCCTCGACAAGGTGTGGGCGTACTTCGACGCGGCCGGCCCGCTGGTGAACCGCCCGTGGCCGATCACCTACCGCGAGGCCGAGGAGCAACGGGTCCGGCGGCTGCGGGACTTCGGCGTCCGGGCGTTCACGTCCATGCTCTACCCGCACAAGCCCGGCATGGCCGGCTGGCTGAACGGCTGGGCCGCCGACTTCGCCGACCGCACCCCGGAGTGCCTGCACACCGCGACCTTCTTCCCCGAGCCCGGGGCGCCCGGCTACGTGGCCCGGGCGATCGAGGACGGCGCCCGGGTGTTCAAGGCGCACCTCCAGGTCGGCGGCTACGACCCGGCGGACCCGCTGCTGGACGGGGTCTGGGGGCTGCTCGCCGAGACCGGCACCCCGGTGGTCACCCACTGCGGGTCCGGGCCGGTGCCGGGCAAGTTCACCGGCCCCGGCCCGATCGGCGCGGTGCTGGAACGGCACCCCGGCCTGGTCCTGGTGGTCGCCCACCTCGGGATGCCCGAGTACGGCGACTTCCTCGACCTGGCCGAGCGCCACCCGGCCGTCCGGCTGGACACCACCATCGCGTTCACCGACTTCGCCGAGGCCGACGTCCCGTTCCCGCGCGCGGAACTGCCGCGCCTGCGCGGGCTGCGGGAGCGCGTCCTGCTCGGCAGCGACTTCCCCAACATCCCCTACCGGTACGTCCACCAGCTGGAGGCGCTGGCCGGGCTGGGGCTGGGGGAGGAGTGGCTGCGGGCGGTCTGCCACGACAACGCGGCCGCCCTCTTCGGACTCGGACCGGGCCCCGAACCGCGACCCGAACCGCGACCCGAAGCGGGGCCCGAACCGGGGCCTGAACCGGGGCCTGAACCGAGGGGCTGATCACCGCACCGTCCGCAGCACCTCCAGCGCCCGGGCGTGCAGCC
>NZ_JBHVEU010000107.1:0-21999 GCF_042802075.1 Kitasatospora sp. NPDC057518 | reverse complement strand
CCCGTTGACCACGGGCCCGGGGCGCCTTCCGGGGGTCCGGCCGCGGGTTCCACGATCCGGTGCCGCCCGTCTCGCCCATCGGACGGGCTGTCTCGGAATACCGGGGGCGCGTGACACTGTTGGCCTAGACAGCCACCCGAGTGGCGGAGCAGCAACCCGCAGCGAGGCTGGCCCTGGCCACCCGAACAAGACCCATCGGAGTCCCCGTGTCGTTGCCACCCCTGGTCGAGCCGGCCGCCGAGCTCACCGTTGACGAGGTCCGCCGGTACTCCCGCCACCTGATCATCCCGGACGTGGGCATGGCGGGGCAGAAGCGGCTGAAGAACGCCAAGGTGCTGTGCGTCGGCGCCGGCGGACTCGGCTCGCCGGCCCTGCTGTACCTGGCCGCCGCCGGTGTCGGCACGCTGGGCATCGTCGAGTTCGACGTGGTCGACGAGTCGAACCTGCAGCGCCAGGTGATCCACGGGCAGTCGGACGTCGGCCGCTCCAAGGCGGAGTCGGCCCGCGACTCGGTCAAGGAGATCAACCCGTACGTCGACGTGGTGCTGCACGAGGAGCGCCTCGACAACTCCAACGTCATGGAGATCTTCGCCGGCTACGACCTGATCGTCGACGGCACCGACAACTTCGCCACCCGCTACCTGGTGAACGACGCCGCGGTGCTGCTGGGCAAGCCGTACGTGTGGGGCTCGATCTACCGCTTCGACGGCCAGGCCAGCGTGTTCTGGGCCGAGCACGGCCCCTGCTACCGCTGCCTGTACCCGGAGGCCCCGCCGCCGGGCATGGTCCCCTCCTGCGCCGAGGGCGGCGTGCTGGGCGTGCTGTGCGCGTCCATCGGCTCGATCCAGGTCAACGAGGCGATCAAGCTGCTGGCCGGCATCGGCGAGCCGCTGCTCGGCCGGCTGATGATCTACGACGCCCTGGAGATGAACTACCGCCAGGTGAAGGTCCGCAAGGACCCGAACTGCGCCGTCTGCGGTGAGAACCCGACGGTCACCGAGCTGATCGACTACGAGGCCTTCTGCGGCGTCGTGTCGGAGGAGGCGCAGGCCGCCGCCGCCGGTTCGACCATCACCTCGCAGCAGCTCAAGCAGTGGCAGGACGACAAGGAGGACATCTACCTCATCGACGTCCGCGAGCCCGGCGAGTACGAGATCGTCAACATCCCCGGCGCGGTGCTGATCCCGAAGAACGAGTTCCTGATGGGCGACGCGCTGGAGAAGCTGCCGCAGGACCGGAAGATCGTGCTGCACTGCAAGTCGGGCGTGCGCTCGGCCGAGGTGCTGGCCGTGGTCAAGGCCGCGGGCTTCGGCAACGCCGTCCACCTGGGCGGCGGCGTGCTCGGCTGGGTGAACCAGATCGAGCCGCACAAGCCGGTCTACTAGGACGCGCACGGGGAAGGGCCCGCCGCGCCTTGGATTCCCAAGGTGACCGGCGGGCCCTTCCACGTGTCCGGGGGCGGCTCAGAGCGCGTTCCTGCGCTGGAGCACGTTGTAGGAGATCCAGCCCGGCAGCACCGGTAGCCAGAAGGTGAGCGCCCGGTAGAGGAAGACCGCCGGGGTGGCGACCGCGGGGGAGACGTCCGCGACGGTCAGGGCGCCGATCAGGGCGACCTCGACCGGGCCGATGCCGCCGGGGGTGGGGATCGCCGAGCCGGCCGCGTTGGCGGTCAGGAAGACCACCGCGACGGCCGAGAAGCTGACGTCGCCGCCGAAGGCCTGCACCGAGAAGTCCAGGCAGGCGGTGAAGGAGAGGGTCAGCAGCAGGATGCCGCCGAAGCCGGTGACCAGCTTGCTGGGCGTCTGCATCAGGTCGAGCATCCGCGGCACCACGCCGAAGAACAGCGAGCGCAGCCGGCCCAGCACGAACCGGCGCAGCGGCGCGACGGCGGCCACCACCAGGGCGAGCACGGCGGCGGTCAGCACGCCGATGATCACCGCGCGGGAGGCGGAGAGGTCCCCGTTGGTCTGGCTGCCGGTGATCAGGCCGAAGCTGAACAGCAGCAGCAGGTGCCCGGCCAGGCCGGCCAGCTGGGAGGCGCCGACCGAGGCCACCGCCTGGCCGGAGCGGATGCCGGCCTTCTGCAGGTAGCGGGTGTTGAGCGCGATGCCGCCGATCGCGGCCGGGGCGACCAGCTTGACGAAGGAGCCGGCCAGCTGGGCGGCGACGGTGCGCCGGAACGGCAGCTTCTCGGGCACGAAGCCGGTCAGGCTCATCGCGGCGGCGACGTAGCTGAAGGCGGCGGCGAGCAGGGCGGCCGCGGCCCAGGCCCAGTTCATCTGGGAGAGCTTCAGCTGGGCCGGCTTGATGGTGGTCAGGGCCAGGTAGGCGGCGAAGGTGAGCGCGATCACCATGATCAGGCTCTTCGGCTTCAGCCGTTCCAGCTTGGCCGGGGCCATCGGGGCCTCGGGGGCGATCTGGAGGATCTGGCCGCGGATGCGGCTCAGCAGGTCCTCGCCGGCCGCCGCGATGTCCTCCTCGGCCTGCTCCTGGGTGCGCTCGCCGGCCGCGACCTGCTCCAGCGCCCTGGCCCGGGCGGCGGCCTTGCGCTCCTTGGTGAGCTTGGCGAGGTCGACCCGGGTGGAGCGGCTCATCCCGACCGGCTGGAGCAGCGGCAGCGCCTGCGCCACCCGCTCGGCGCCGAGCACCGCGTTGGCGGTGGCGACGGCGCGCTCCGGGCCGATCCGCAGGGCGAAGGTGGTGAGCAGCTGGGCGACGTCGATCCGCAGGGTCAGGTCGGTGGCGGCGATGTCGCCGCCGGAGAGGTTGACCAGGCAGCCGGTCCGCCCGTCCACCACCAGCAGGGACTCGCCGGTGAGCCGGCGGTGGGCGATCCGGCGCTCGTGCAGGGCGGTCACCGACTGCCAGATCGAGGCCATCACCGGGTCGGTGACCTCCTCGTCGGCCAGCTCGTCCAGGGTGCGGCCCTCGACGTTCTCGTAGACCAGGATCGCGGCGTCCGGGCCGAGCTCGGAGGTGGCGACCAGCTGCGGCGCGCGGGCGCCCGAGGCGGCCGCCGCGTACGCGATCAGGGCCTCCTGCTCCAGCGCCTGGCGCAGCGACTGGGGGCTGCGGCGCACCGCCACCGAGCGCAGCCGCAGGCGCCGCCAGGCCCGGTAGAAGAAGCCGGAGGCCTGCTGCTCGCGGTCGATGATGTGCACGTCCAGCGGGGGGCCGCCCTGCTGGGTGACCTGGTAGCGGCGGGTGCCGCCGGGGGCGTCGGGGGCGCGCATGGCACCGGCCGGGGTGAAGCCGACCTTGCGCAGGCCGATCATCAGGTGCTGGCCGGTGGGCCGGATGTTGGGCGAGCCGATCGCGTACAGCGTGCCGTACGCGACGGACCAGCCGGTCAGCACGGTGAGCAGCAGCGACAGCGGGGTGGTGTAGCCGCCGAGCAGCTCGGTGACCCCGCTGAAGACCACCACCACCCACAGGGCGACCCGCCAGCGCGGTCTGCTCGACATGCCGACGGCGGTCATGTAGGCGATCACCGGGGCGAGGTAGCCGTGCACCGGGTCGGTGAGGGTGCCGGTGCTGTCCAGCGGCAGCTGGGTCAGCGCGTCCCGGATGTGGTCGGAGGCGCCTTCGGCCACCCACCAGTCGATGCCGAGCGAGACGCCGTACGCCAGCACCGAGGCGAGCACGCCGTCGGCGACCCGCAGGCCGTCGCGTTTGATCAGCCGCTCGACCGCGAAGGCCAGCGGCACGGCGAGCACCGCGACGCTGGAGAGCAGGCCGGTGATGGTGGAGAACACCGCGGAGAAGTGCGGTGCGTTGGAGGCGATGTCCTGCTCGATGCCGGTGGTGGTCGAGGTGGCGATGCCGGCCAGCACGAAGACGGCGACGATGCCGAGGACGCCGGCCAGGAAGCGGATCAGGTCGGACGGGCGGTGCGCGCGGGCGGCGAGCAGCGGCTCGTCGACGTCCAGGTGCGGGGCCTCGTCCGGCGGCTCGGGCTCCCCGGGCGGGGCGGCGGGGGCCGCGGGCGCCGGGGCGCCGGTGGTCTCGGCCGGGGGCGGGCCGGGCTGCTCGGGGGTCTTCGCGGGTGCGGGGGTCTTGATCGTCCGGTCCTTGATCAGGGAGACTTCCGGCGTCGGCCCGGGTTCGGGCCGGCCCTCGCCCCCGCTCCCGGGCGCCGACGGCACGGCGGCAGCGGACTCGTCGGAGTCCTTGTCCACGCCCACGTCAGCCGTCCCGGTCATCTGGTCTTGTCCTCGTATCACCACTCACCGCCCCGGAAGATGGTGGCATGCCCCGGCGCCCCGTGCGGGACAGGGGGCGGATCGGGCGCGGCGGATCGTACGGACGGGGCCGCGGGCGCGCCCCCGTAGGGAAGAATGCCGCAGGTGACGGACGCAACACACGACGGCCCTCCGGACGCCCTGCCGCCGTTCGCCGAACTGGTGCTCGACCTGACCGAGCGGATTCCACCCGGCCGGGTGATGACCTACGGCGACGTCGCCGAGTACCTCGGCCAGGGCGGCCCCCGACAGGTCGGCCGGGTGATGGCCCTGTACGGCGGCCCGGTGCCCTGGTGGCGGGTCGTCCGCGCGGACGGCCGGCTGCTGTCCGGGCACGAGCACCGTGCCCTCGACCACTACGGCGAGGAGGGCACCCCGCTGCGCGAACTCGCCGACCCGCCCCGGGTCGACCTCAAGCGGGCCCGCTGGGACGGTCGGCCGATTCCCTAGGGGGGCTTGACCGACGGCCGCCGCACGGACCGGACTGACAGCGCGGGACCGTAGGCTCGATGCGGGCGGGTCCGACGCGGGCCCGCCCCGCCATGCCCCCTGTTCGACCCCAGGACCCGTTCGTGACCTCCCCGTACCGGCTCGTGCGCAGCCCGCTCGTCCAGCCCGACCCACCCGTGCTGGACGCCTACCAGCGCGCCGTGGTCGAGCACCCCGGCGGGCCGCTGCTGGTGCTGGCCGGGCCGGGCACCGGCAAGACCACCACCCTGGTCGAGGCGGTCGCCCGGCGGATCGAGGACGGCACCGACCCCGAGCGGATCCTCGTCCTCACCTTCAGCCGCAAGGCCGCGACGGAACTGCGCGACCGGATGTCCGGACGGCTCGGCGGCACCGCCGCCGCCCCCCAGGCCACCACCTTCCACTCCTACTGCTACGCCCTGCTGCGCGCCCACCAGGACCCGGAGGACTACGCCGAGCCGCTGCGGCTGCTCTCCGGCCCCGAACAGGACGTCATGGTCCGCGAACTGCTGGCCGGCGGCGCCGAGGACGCCAAGCTCGGCCTCGGCCGGATCGCCTGGCCGCTGGACCTGCGGGCCTGCCTGACCACCCGCGGCTTCGCCGACGAGGTCCGCGCCGTCCTCGCCCGCAGCCGCGAACTCGGCCTCGGCGAGGCCGAACTCGAGCGCTTCGCCCAGGGCGTCCAGCGCCCCGACTGGGCCGCCGCCGCGCACTTCCTCGCCGACTACCTCGACGTGCTCGACCTGCGCGGCGTCCTCGACTACGCCGAACTCGTCCACCGCGCCGTGCTGCTCGCCGAGCGCCCCGACGTCGCCGAGCAGCTGCGGCGGCGCTACGACGTCGTCTTCGTCGACGAGTACCAGGACACCGACCCCTCCCAGGTCCGGCTGCTGCGCCGGCTCGCCGGCGGCGGACGCGACCTCGTCGCGGTCGGCGACCCGGACCAGTCGATCTACGCCTTCCGCGGCGCCGACATCAACGGCATCCTCGACTTCCCGCAGACCTTCCGACAGGCCGACGGCAGCCCCGCCGAGGTCAAGGTGCTGCGGGTCTCCCGCCGCTCCGGCGCCCTGCTGCTCGCCGCCTCCCGGGAGGTCGCCCGCCGGATGCCGATGGGCCGGCTTCCCGCCGACAAGCTCGCCCAGCACCGCGCCCTGCTGCCCTCCCGCGAAGGCGGCAGGGTCGAGGTCTACACCTACCCGACCCCCGGCGCCGAACTCGACTCGATCGCCGACCTGCTGCGCCGCGCCCACCTGGAGGACGGCGTGCCCTGGGGCGAGATGGCCGTGCTCGTCCGGGCCGGCGCCCGCTCCATCCCCGGCGTACGGCGGGCCCTCGGCGCGGCCGGTGTCCCGCTGGAGATCGACGGCGACGACCTGCCGCTGCGCGAGGAGCCGGCCGTCGCCCAGCTGCTGCTCGCCCTGCGGGTCTGCGCCGAACAGGCCGCCCGCGACAAGCAGGGCGACCCGGACGCCCCCGACCCGCTCACCACCGACCTGGCGCACGCCCTGCTCACCGGCCCGCTCGGCGGCCTCGACGGCTCCGACCTGCGCCGCCTCGGCCGCGCCCTGCGCGAGGAGGAACGCGCCGCGCTGCGCGCCGAGGCCAGGGCCCGCCTCCGGACCCCCGAGGGCGGGGCGGACGACGGGAGCGTGCCGCTGGACCCCGGCCCCGGCCCCGCCGCCGCCCCCCGCCCGGCCGGCGAACTGATCCGCGAGGCCCTCGCCGAACCCGAGCGCCTCGTCGCCCTCGACCCCGCGCACGCCCGCCGCGCCCGCGACCTCGGCACCCTGCTGCGCAAGGTCCGCGAACTGCTGGCCGGCGGCTGCACCGCCGAGGAGGCGCTCTGGGAGCTGTGGGACGGCAGCCGCCGCTGGCGCGAGCGACTGGAACGGGCCGCCCTGCGCGGCGGCGCGGCCGGCCGCAACGCCGACCGCGACCTGGACGCGCTCTGCGCCCTGTTCGAGACCGCCGCCCGCGCCGAGGAACAGGTCACCGGCCACCGCAGCGCCCTCGACCTGCTCGCCGAACTCGAAGCCCAGGACATCGCCGCCGACACCCTCACCGTCCGGACCGTGCGCCCCGAGGCGGTGCGGCTGATGACCGCCCACCGCTCCAAGGGCCTGGAGTGGCGCCTGGTCGTGGTGGCCGGCGTCCAGGACGGCCTCTGGCCCGACCTGCGCCGCCGCGGCTCCCTGCTGGAGGCCGACCGGATCGGCCGCGACGGCCTCGCCGAACCGCTCTCCCCGGGCGCGCTGCTCGGCGAGGAGCGCCGGCTCTTCTACGTCGCCGCGACCCGCGCCAAGGAACGGCTGATCGTCACCGCCGTCAAGGCCCCCGCCGACGACGGCGACGAACCGTCCCGCTTCCTGCGCGAGCTCTACCGCGAGGACGTCGACCCCAGGACCGGCAGGGTCGTCCGCCGCACCCCGCCGGTCACCGTCGAGGACGTCACCCACCGGCCGCGCCGCCCGCTGTCCGTCGCCGCGCTGGTCGCCGAACTGCGCGCCGTCACCGTCGACCCCGCCCGCTCGCCCGAACTGCGCCGCGCCGCCGCCGAACGCCTCGCCACCCTCGCCGCCGCCACCGACGAGGAGGGGCAGCCGCTGGTCCCCGCCGCCCGCCCCGAACGCTGGTGGGGCCTGGACGACCCGACCGCCGCCGCCGAGCCGCTGCGCAGCGCCGACGTACCCGTCCGGCTGTCCGGCAGCGGGCTGGAACAGCTGGAGAGCTGCTCCCTGCAGTGGTTCCTGGACAAGGAGGTCAAGGCGCGCGGCGCCGGCTCGGCCGCCCAGGGCTTCGGCAACGTGGTGCACGCCCTCGCCGACGAGGTCGGCTCCGGCCGCACCCCCGCCGACCTCGCCGTGCTCATGGAGCGGCTGGACACCGTCTGGGACGCGCTGGCCTTCGACGCGCCCTGGAAGTCCCAGCAGGAGAAGACCGAGGCCCGCGCCGCCCTGGAGCGCTTCCTCAACTGGCACGTCCTGGAGCGCGGCCGGGACCTCGTCGCCACCGAGCACGGCTTCGACGTCACCCTCGACGTCGGCGGCGTCTCGGTGCGCATCCGCGGCTCGATGGACCGGGTGGAGAAGGACTCCGCCGGGCGCGCCTACGTGGTCGACTTCAAGACCGGCAAGCAGATACCCACCGACAGGTCGCTGCCCGAGCACAAGCAGCTCGCCGTCTACCAGCTCGCCGTCCGGGCCGGCGCCCTCAACGAGCTGCCCGGCTTCCCCGGGCACCCGCCGGACACCGGCGGCGCCGAACTCGTCCACCTGCGCGAGCCCGCCGCCAAGGCCGCCCAGGACACCCCCAAGGTGCAGCACCAGGAGCCGCCGCAGGGCGAGCCCTGGATCGAGAACCTGCTCGCCGAGGCGGCCGGGAAGGTCCTCGCCGAGCGCTTCGTCCCGCAGACCGGCGGCGGCTGCGACCGCTGCACCTTCCGCCGCAGCTGCTCCGCCCAGCGCGACGGGGCGCAGCTCGTGGAGTGAATCCTGTCCGACGCTCCGGTTACGGTTGCGGGGTGACCGCCGTGCTCAGCCATCCCGACCAGCTCAAGGAGCTGCTCGGCATCCCGTTCAACCGGGAGCAGATGGCGGCCGTCGCAGCCCCCCTGGAGCCGGCCGTGATCGTCGCCGGCGCGGGCTCCGGCAAGACCACGGTGATGGCCGCCCGGGTGGTCTGGCTGGTCGGCTCCGGCGCCGTGCGGCCCGAGGAGGTGCTCGGCCTCACCTTCACCAACAAGGCCGCCGGCGAGCTCTCCGAGCGGGTGCGCGCCTCCCTCCTGCGGGCCGGGGTCGTCGACCGGGACGGCGCCGAGCCGCTCGGAGACCCGGAGATCTCCACCTACCACGCCTTCGCCGGCCGCCTGCTCAAGGAGCACGGCCTGCGGATCGGCATCGAGCCGGACGTCCGGCTGCTCGCCGACGCCACCCGCTTCCAGCTCGCCGCCAAGGTGCTGCGCACCGCCCGCGGCCCGTTCCCCGCCCTCACCGGCACCTTCGCCAACCTGGTCGCCGACCTGACCGCACTGGACGGCGAGCTCGCCGAGCACCTGGTCGAGCCGCAGACCCTGCGCGAGTTCGACGAGCGGCTGCTGGACACCCTCGCCACCGTCAAGCTCACCAACGACGACCTGCGGGCCGTCCCGGCCACCGCCCGGGCCCGGCTGGAGCTGCTGCGCCTCGTCGAGGACTACCGGCGCCGCAAGCGCTCCGCCGGGCTGATGGACTTCGGCGACCAGATCGCCGCCGCCGCCCGCCTCGCCCAGCAGCGCCCGGAGGTCGGCGAGCTGCTGCGCGGCCAGTTCAAGGTGGTGCTGCTGGACGAGTACCAGGACACCTCGGTCGCCCAGCGGCTGATGCTCGCCGGCCTGTTCGGCGCCCCCTCCGACGGCGCCGGCACCGGCAGCGGCCACCCGGTGACCGCCGTCGGCGACCCCTGCCAGGCGATCTACGGCTGGCGCGGCGCCTCGGTGGCCAACCTCGACGAGTTCCCCCGGCACTTCCCGAAGGCCGACGGCCGCCCCGCCGACCGCTACGCGCTCAGCGAGAACCGCCGCAGCGGCGGCCGCCTGCTCGACTTCGCCAACGAACTCGCCGCCCCGCTGCGGGAGATGCACGAGGGCGTGGAGGCGCTGCGCCCGGCCCCCGGCGCCGAGCGGGACGGCTACGTGCGCGCGGCGCTGCTGCCCACCCACGCCGAGGAGGTCGACTGGCTGGCCGACTCGATCGCCCACCTGGTGCGCACCGGCACCGCGCCCGGCCGGATCGCCGTGCTGTGCCGCGGCGGCGCGGCCTTCCCGGACATCCACGCCGCGCTGGTCGCCCGGGAGGTGCCGGTCGAGGTGGTCGGCCTCGGCGGGCTGCTGCAGCTGCCCGAGGTGGCCGACCTGGTGGCGGTCTGCGAGGTGCTGCAGGACCCGACCGCCAACGCCGCGCTGGTGCGCCTGCTGATCGGCCCGCGCTGGCGGATCGGCCCGCGCGACCTCGCCCTGCTCGGCCGCCGGGCCGCCGACCTGGTGCGCACCGACCACCCCGAGGGCGTCGAGGCGCTGGCCGCGGCCGTCGCCGAGGCCGACCCGACCGAGGTGGTCTCGCTGGCCGACGCGGTGGAGACCTTCCTCGACGCCTCGGCCGGCGACGAGGGGAAGCCCGACGACCTGCCGTTCTCCGCCGAGGCGCGGGTGCGCTTCGCCCGGCTCGCCGCCGAGCTGCGCGACCTGCGCCGCTCGCTCGCCGACCCGCTGATGGACGTGCTGCACCGGGTGCTGTCCGTCACCGGCCTGGAGGTCGAACTCGCCGCCTCCCCGCAGGCCCTGGCCGCCCGGCGGCGGGAGACCCTGCACGCCTTCCTGGACGTCGCCGCCTCCTTCGCCGACCTCGACGGCGACCCGGGCCTCGCCGCCTTCCTCGGCTTCCTGCGCGCCGCCCAGGAGTACGAGCGCGGCCTGGACAGCAGCCTGCCCGGCGGCGAGGACACCGTGAAGGTGCTCACCGCGCACAAGTCCAAGGGCCTGGAGTGGGACGTGGTCGCCGTCCCCGGCCTGGTACGGGGCGCGTTCCCGTCGTCCAGCCCGCGCGAACGCTGGACGAGCACCAAGCGCGTGCTCCCGCACGCCCTGCGCGGCGACGCCGAAACGCTGCCCGACGTGCGCGGCGGGTGGAACGGGAAGTCGATGACGGCCTTCAAGAAGGAGCTGGCCGAGCACTCCGCCGTCGAGGAACTGCGCCTGGGCTACGTGGCGTTCACCCGCCCCCGGTCGCTGCTGCTGGCCTCCGGGCACTGGTGGGGGCCGAGCCAGAAGACCGTCCGCGGCCCGTCCGACTTCCTGGAGCGGCTGCGCGAGCACTGCGAGCGGCCCGGCGCCGGCGAGGTCGAGCACTGGGCCGAGCAGCCGGAGAAGGGCGCCGAGAACCCGGCGCTGGCCTCCCCGGTCGAGCGCCCCTGGCCGCTGCCGCTGGACCCGGCCGCCCAGCACGCCCGCCGCCGGGTCGCCGAGGTGGTGCGCGCGCGGGTGGCGGGCGCGGCGGCCCCCGAGGCCGAGGAGCTGACCTCCGAGGACCAGCGCCAGGTCGCCTCCTGGGACCGCGATCTGACCGCGCTGCTGGGCGAGTTGGAGCGCTCCCGGCGCACCGCGCGGGACGTGCCGCTGCCCGCCTCGCTGTCCGCCACCCAGCTGCTGCGCCTCGCCGCCGACCCGGACGGCTTCGCGCACGAGCTGGCCCGTCCGATGCCGCGCCCCCCGCAGCCGGCGGCCCGGCGCGGCACCCGCTTCCACGCCTGGGTGCAGTCCCGGATCGAGCCGCTGCTGCTGGTCGAGCCCGGCGCGCTGCCCGGCGCCGACGACGACGGCATCGAGGACGAGCAGGACCTGGAGCGGCTCAAGGAGGCGTTCCTGCGCACCCCGTACGCGCAGCGCAAGCCCCACCGGGTGGAGGCGCCGTTCCAGCTGGTGCTGGCGGGACGGGTGGTGCGGGGACGGATCGACGCGGTCTACCGGGAAGATGACGCGTTGTCGGAATCCGGTGGTGCGTCACGCTACGAAGTGGTGGACTGGAAGACCCACCGGGAGGAGACCGCCGACCCGTTGCAGCTCGCGGTCTACCGGCTGGCCTGGGCCGAGCACGCGGGCGTCGATCCCGAGCAGGTCACGGCTTCCTTCCTGTACGTCCGCAGCGGACGGATCGTCCGTCCCGCAGGACTTCCCGACCGAAAAGAGTTGGAACGGCTCCTGATCGGGAACAGTGACTATTGAGTCACACAGAGCATCCAAGTCATCACGCCAGTGCCCGAAACCTGTGCGTCATGCACGTTTCGCGCCTATTGTGGGGTCGGTAACCGGTCAACCCCCGTGCTCCGGCCGCCAGCGAGGCCCGTATTCCCTGACCCTCAGTCATCACCGCAGGTGCCCTCGGGCATCGGCGTCTTCTGCTGGAGAGACCGAAGTTGAGCGCGACCGGATGGATCAGAGAGCGGTTCACCGGGCCGACACCGGGGCCCGCTCCGCGCGCGACCGGCACCTGGCCGAGGACGGCGCTGGCGCTGCCGTTCATCGGCATGGTGCTGATCGTCGCCCTCGACTACCTCAGCGGCACCGAGGTGACGGTCGAACCGGCCCTCACCGCCGTACCCGCGCTGGCCGCCGTGGTCAGCCGCCGAACCTGGTACCCGCTCGCCATCGGTCTGGGCACCGAGGCGGCGGCCTTCCTGATGGCCTTCCGCAGCGACACGCTCGGCGAGTCCGTGCACGCCGCCAGCGTCTTCGCGATCCTGCTCGTCGCCGCGATCGGCTGGGTCAGCGCCACCCTGAGACTGCGCCAGGAACAGGCGTTGGCCGACGCCCAGCTGGTCGCCTCGATCGCCCGCCGGGTGCTGCTGCGGCCCGTCCCCGAACGGGTCGGCACCGTCCGGGCGGCCGTCCACTACGAGGCCGCCGCCGCGCACGCCCGGATCGGCGGCGACCTCTACGAGGTGGTCAACACCCGGCACGGGGTGCGGGCCGTGGTCGGGGACGTCCGCGGCAAGGGCCTCGGCGCGGTGGAGACGGCCGCCGCCGTGCTCGGCGCCTTCCGCGAGGCCGCCCACCAGGAGGCCGCCCTGGACCGGGTGGCCGGCTGGCTGGCCGTCAGCCTCGACCGCGCCCTGCACGAGAACGACCACCCGGGCGTGGAGGAGGAGTTCGTCACCCTGGTGCTGATCGGCGTCCGCCCCGACGGCGCCGCGGAGATCGTCAACTGCGGCCACCCGGCCCCGCTGCTGCTGCGCGGCGGCGAGGTCAGCCCGCTCGAACTCGCCGAGACCGTACCGCCGCTGGGCGTCCTCGACCCGGCCGACGTCCGCCCGCCGGTGCACCGGCTGCTGCTCCAGGGCGAGGACCGGGTGCTGCTGTTCACCGACGGAGTGATCGAGGCCCGCGACCGCGCCGGCGTCTTCTACCCGCTCGCCGAACGCCTCCCGCGCTGCGCCGCCGGCCGCCCGGCCGACGTCCTGCAGCGCCTGCACGAGGACGTGGTGCGCCACGTCGGGCGCCAGCTCGGCGACGACGCGGCCATGCTGCTGCTCCAGTTCGACCCGCCGCCCGCGCTCGGGCCCGGAGCGCCCCAGGGCGCGGCCACCGTCCACCTCCCGCAGCAGGCCGGGGTCCTGGCGCGCCACTGAGGACCCAGAGGACCTACAGGGACACCTCGACCAGCAGCGGGCGGTGGTCCGACACCACCGCGCGCGGCGCCGCTGCCGGGCCGACCGCCGTCCGCGGCACACCGATCGCCAGCACGTGGTCGAACTGCACCGCGGGCCGGTGCGAGGGGTAGGTCGGCGTGCGCGCCAGGTCGTACCAGCCCTGCAGGCGCGGCCGCGGCTCGCGCACCCGGCGCCGGCGCGGCTCGGCCAGCGCGGGCCGGGCCCGCCGGGCCGCCCGCAGCTCGCGCACCCGCGCCCGCGGCGCGGTGCGCTCCAGCGCCGTCGCCCGGCCGAGCACCGTCCGCGGCACGGCGCCGACCAGGTTGAAGTCGCCCAGCACCAGGTACGGCCGGGGCAGGTCGGCGATCCAGCGCCGGATACCGGCCAGCTGCGCCATGTTCCAGCCGGGGACGAAGGACAGGTGCGCCGCCACCACGGTGAACGGCCCGTGCTCGCCCTCCAGGACGGCCGCCAGCGCCGCCCGCGGCTCGTCCGGCACCGGGGTCAGCCCGCGCCGCCCGGCCACCCGCAGCGGCAGCCCGAACGGGGCCGGGGCGAACCGGCGGGCCCGCCAGTGCCGCACCGGAAGCCTCGTCAGCAGCGCCGTCCCGTACGAGGGCGCGGCGCCGTCGCCGACCTCGTCCGGCCCGTACACCCGCAGGCCGACCGGACCGGACGGCTCCGGCACCCAGCCCGCCACCGGCGCCGGGCGGCCGTGCAGCGCGGCGGCGAAGCGCCAGTCCTTGGCGCCCATCGCCGCGGCGGCCACCGCCGCCTGGTCGGTGAGGCCGGAGCGCGCCTGGTGGCGGTCCACCTCCTGGAGCGCCAGCACGTCGGCGTCCAGCGCGGCCACCGCCTCGGCCAACGGCCCGCCGGGGTCGGACGGGTAGGGCCGCGGCGCGCCGTCCGGGGCGAGCGGCTGTCCGTGCAACAGATTGAAGGTGGCGATGCGCAACTGGCTCACACCGCACGACGGTACCCGGTCCCCGGGGGAGGGGGGCCCGGCTTGAGGCGGTAGGGCATACCGGGTATACATACTCGGTATGTCCATCCGTCACGGTCTGCTCGCCCTGCTCGACCAGGGCCCGCGCTACGGCTACCAGCTGCGCACCGAGTTCGAGGCGCGCACCGGCGCCACCTGGCCGCTCAACGTCGGGCAGGTCTACACCACGCTGTCGCGACTGGAGCGCGACGGGCTGGTCGAGCCCGCGGGGGAGGACGGCGAGGGCCACCAGTTCTACGCCGCCACCGACGCCGGCCGGGAGGAGCTGCGGTCCTGGTTCGACACCCCGGTGCCCCGGACCAACCCCCCGCGCGACGAACTGGCGATCAAGCTCGCCATGGCGGTCACCGTCCCCGGAGTGGACGTCTCCGCCGTCGTCCAGGGCCAGCGCCGGCACAGCATCAAGGCGCTCCAGGACTACACCCGGCTCAAGGGCCGCGCCCTCGCCGGCGAGAAGCGCCCCGGCGTGGTGCCCTCCGCCAGCAACGACCTCGCCTGGCTGCTCGTCCTCGACCAGCTGATCTTCCAGACCGAAGCGGAGATCCGCTGGCTCGACCACTGCGAGACCCGGCTCGCCCAGCAGGCCGAGCTCCTGCAGGCCCGCACCGCCGAGGCCGCCCGCGACGACGGCGCGCCCGCGAAACGCGGCCGCCGCCTGCGGGCCTGAGCCCACCGCCCGAGCGCACCGCCCGAGCGCATCGCCCGAGTCCACCGCTCGAGCCCACCGCTCGAGCCCACCGCCTGAGCCCACCGCCTGAGTCCGCGCGCGTGAGTCCGCGCGCCACCCGAACCACCAGGCTCGGCCCGACTCCGAGCCCACACCCAGCACAAGGGGGGAATTCGTGTCCCACACCCAAGAGGCCCGGCAGATGCCGGTGCTCCACCTGGAGAACGTCACCCGGGTCCACGGCCACGGCGCCGCCGAGGTCCAGGCCCTGCGCGGCGTCGACCTCAAGGTCCACCCCGGCGAGTTCGTCGCCGTCATGGGCCCCTCCGGGTCCGGCAAGTCGACCCTGCTCACCCTGGCCGGCGGCCTGGACACCCCGAGCGGCGGCCAGGTCCTGGTCGAGGGCGTCGCCCTCGGCGGCCTCAACCGCAAGAAGCTCGCCCAGGTCCGCCGCCGCTCCGTCGGCTACGTCTTCCAGGACTACAACCTGATCCCGGCGCTCACCGCCGCCGAGAACATCTCGCTGCCGCGCGAACTCGACGGGCTGTCCACCCGCGCCGCCCGCCGCGAGGCCCTCGTCGCCCTGGAGGAGCTCGGCATCCCCGAGCTCGCCGACCGGTTCCCCGACGACATGTCCGGCGGCCAGCAGCAGCGCGTCGCCATCGCCCGCGCCCTGATCGGCGACCGCCGCCTCGTCCTCGCCGACGAGCCCACCGGCGCCCTCGACTCCACCACCGGCGAAGCCGTGCTCGCCGTCCTGCGCGCCCGCTGCGACGCCGGCGCCGCCGCCATGATGGTCACCCACGAGGCCCGGCACGCCGCCTGGGCCGACCGGGTCGTCTTCCTGCGCGACGGCCGGATGGTCGACGAGTCCGTCAGCCAGGACGCCGCCAGCCTGCTCGTCACCGCCGCCGGCAACAGCCTGAAGGTGGACGAGTGAAGCTCAGCGCCTGGCGGGTCGCCCTGCGCATAGCCCGCCGCGACGCCCTGCGCGCCAAGGGCCGCAGCGCCCTCGTCATCGCCATGGTCGCCCTGCCCGTCCTCGGCGTCACCGGCGCCGACGTCGTCTTCCGCAGCGCCGAGCTCACGCCCACCGAACAGGTGGCGCGGCTCATCGGCCAGGCCGCCGGCGAGCTGAGCGTGGTCCAAGCCGGCTCCACCGTCAAGCAGGCGCCGGACCCCGACAAGGGCTTCACCGTCAAGGACCCCAAGGACGACGCCAAGGAGGGCGAAGCCCCCGCGTACACCCCCGTCCAGCGGCGCTCCCTGGACACCGCCCCCGCCGAGCTGGCCCGCCAGCTGCTCCCGGCCGGCGCCGTCCTGGTGCCGGAGCTCTCGGGCCCGTACACCGCCGCGAGCAGCGCCCAGGGCCTGCTCAGCACCCGGGTCGGCGAGGCCGACCTGACCGACCCGGTCTGGCGGGGCCGGGTGAACCTGGTCCAGGGCCGCGCCCCGGCCGCCGACACCGAGGCCGCCGTCACCACGGACTTCCTCAAGCGCTCCGGTCTCAAGGTCGGCGACAAGACCGCCGTCCGCGGCCTGGAGTCCGCCCCCTTCACCATCAGCGGTGTCTACGAGTACCCCGGTGAGCTGCGGGCCACCGAACTGACCGCCCGCCCCGGCACCCTGCTGGAGCGGCTCGCCAAGGCCACCAGGACGGACAACGCCCGCGAGGCCGGCACCGAGACCTCCCGCTGGCTCGTCAAGCTCCCGGCCGGGGCCGCGCTCGACTGGAACAAGGTCAAGGAGGTCAACGAGTACGGCTTCACCGTGACCTCCCGCGCCGTCCTGCTCGACCCGCCGGCCCGCGCCGAGGTCCCCTACTACGTCGAGCAGAAGTCGCGCGGCGGCGAGGAGACCTCCTACCTCAACCGGACCGACGTCGTCATCCTCGCCACCGTCGTCGGCATGGCCCTGCTGGAGATCGTCCTCCTCGCGGGCCCCGCCTTCGCCGTCGGCGCACGGCGCTCGCGGCGGCAGCTCGGGCTGCTGGCCGCGGCCGGCGGTGAACGCGCCAACGTCCGCTCGGTCGTGCTCGGCGGCGGCATCGTCCTCGGCGTCACCGGCGCCCTGGTCGGCCTCGGCCTGGGCGTCGGCCTGGTCGCCCTGCTGCGCACCAGCGCCGAGGACTACTCCGGCAAGCGCTTCGGCCACTTCAACCTGCAGCCGCTCGACCTGCTCGGCATCCTCCTGGTCGGTCTCGTCACCGGCCTGCTGGCCGCCGTCGTGCCCGCCGTCCAGGCCTCCCGCCAGGACGTCGTCGCCGCGCTGACCGGCCGCGACACGCTCAAGCCGCCGAGCCGCAAGCTCGCCGTCCTCGGTCTGCTGATGCTCGGCGGCGGCGCCGCCCTCGCCCTGTTCGGCGCGACCAGCGGCATCGGCAACCGCAGCGTCGCCGTCCTCGGCGGCTCGGTCGTCGCGGAGCTCGGCATGGTCGTCCTGACGCCCTACCTGGTCGGGCTCTTCGGCCGGCTCGGCCGCTGGCTCTCGCTCGGCCCCCGGCTCGCCCTGCGCGACTCGGTGCGCCACCGCGGCCGCACCGCGCCCGCCGTGGCCGCCGTGATGGCCGCCGTCGCCGGCTCCGTCGCGGTCAGCGTCTA
This sequence comes from Kitasatospora sp. NPDC057518, assembly GCF_042802075.1. NCBI lineage: Bacteria > Bacillati > Actinomycetota > Actinomycetes > Kitasatosporales > Streptomycetaceae > Kitasatospora > Kitasatospora sp. NPDC057518. The sequence goes on along the minus strand of NZ_JBHVEU010000107.1, from coordinate 4,839 downwards.
CATGGCCAGCTACGAGGAGCAGAACCGGCGCGACTACGTCGCCTCCGGGCCCTCCAAGGCCGTGATGCTCGGCAGCGGCTGGATGACCGACGCCGACAGCAAGCTGCTGCCGCAGGCGCGCGAGGCCGTCGAACGCAGCATCCCCGACCTCGGCCAGCGCGCCGACGTCCAGCGCGTCGAGCCCAAGGGCAACTGCCCCGACGGCAGCTTCTGCGGCTACATCAGGGTCGAGGTGCCCAAGGCGGACCGCTGCCCCGCCCTCGACCCGACCAACGAGCTCGACCCCGCGGAGCACTACCGGATCATGGGGACGGACCCGCGCTGCAAGTCGGACAACCGCCGCAGCACCCCGTACACCGCGCTGGTCGCCGGCGACGCCACCCTGCTGCGCAACCTCTACGGCGTCACCGACCAGGGGGCCGGCCAGGCCCTCGCGGCCGGCAAGGCCGTGGTCTTCGACCCCCGGTACCTCAAGGACGGCAAGCTCGCCCTCCAGTACACCCTGCCGGTCCACCCCGATTCGAGCGGCAACTCCCGGGAGAAGCCGGTCACCACCGAGATCGCCGTGGACGCCGTCCTCGTCGACTCCTCGGTGCCGGCCCCGGGCCAGGCCGTGGTCAGCCCGGCCACCGCGGCCCGGCTCGGCTTCGCCACCGCTCCGGCCGGCTCGGTCTGGCTGCCCGCCGCGATGCCCTCCGACGGCGCCCAGCAGAAGGCCGACGGCGCGATGGCCAAGCTCACCGACCACACGATGCTCAAGATCGAACGCGGCTACGAGTCCCGGGCCGGACTGGTCCAGCTCGGCCTGAACGTCTTCGCCGCGATCGTCGCCCTCGGCGCGGCCGGCATCGCCACCGGACTGGCCGCCGCCGACTCCCAGCGCGACCTGACCACCCTCGCGGCGGTCGGCGCCGAACCCCGCATCCGGCGCTCGCTGTCCGGCTTCCAGTGCGGGGTGATCGCCGCCATGGGCGCCCTGCTCGGCGCGGTCTGCGGCGTGGTGCCGGGGGTGGCGCTGCGCAAGGTCGAGGCCGCGACGGGCGGCTACCCCGGGATGAGCGCCGCCGAGCTGGCCAACAAGGCGATCGTGGTCTTCCCGTGGCCCACCATCGCCGCCACCGTGGTGCTGCTGCCGCTGCTCGCGGCCGGCCTGGCCGCCGTGATGACCCGCTCGCGGATCACCCTGCTGCGCCGCTCGGGCTGAGCCCGGCGCACCCGTCCGTCACCCCCGTCGCGCACCCCTGTCGCGGCGGGGGTGACGCATGTTACAGAGCCGGGAACGCCCGGCAGCCGGACGGCCGGGGCGGGCACCCGCACGGGCGAACTACAGTCGTCGGTATGACGAGAACCCCGGACAGCGTCGTCCGCTCCTACATCGACCAGCACCAGGCCGCGTTCCTCGCCGACCTCTCCGAGTGGCTGGCCATCCCCTCCGTCTCCGCCGACCCGGCCCGGGCCGGCGAGGTGCGGCGCTCGGCCGAGTGGCTGGCCGCCAAGCTGGGGGAGACCGGCTTCCCGGTCGCCGAGGTGTGGGAGACCGACGGACTGCCGGCGGTGTTCGCCGAGTGGCCCTCCGGGGACCCGTCCGCGCCGACCGTCCTGGTCTACGGGCACCACGACGTGCAGCCCGCGGCCCGGGAGGACGGCTGGGACACCGAGCCGTTCACCCCGACCGTGGTCGACGGCCGGCTGTACGCGCGCGGCGCCGCCGACGACAAGGGCCAGGTGTTCTTCCACACCCTGGGGGTGCGCGCCCACCTGGCCGCCACCGGCCGCACCGCGCCGGCCGTCAACCTCAAGCTGCTGATCGAGGGCGAGGAGGAGTCCGGCTCGCCGAACTTCGCCGACCTGGTCCGGCGCGAGGCCGGGCGGCTGGCCGCCGACGTGGTCGTCATCTCGGACACCGGCATGTGGTCCGCGACCACGCCGACCGTCTGCACCGGCATGCGCGGCCTGGCCGACGCCCAGATCGACCTGTACGGGCCGGACACCGACATCCACTCCGGCTCCTTCGGCGGGGCCGTCCCCAACCCGGCCCAGGTCGCGGCCGAGCTGGCCGCCGCCCTGCACGACGCCGACCGCAGGGTCGCGATCCCGGGCTTCTACGACGGCGTCGTCGAGCTGACCGGGACCGAGCGCGAGCTGTTCGCCGAGCTGCCCTTCGACGAGGAGCAGTGGCTGCGGGTCGCCAAGTCGTACGGCACCCGCGGCGAGGCCGGCTACTCCACCCTGGAGCGGATCTGGGCCCGCCCGACCGCCGAGGTCAACGGCATCTGGGGCGGCTACACCGGCCCCGGCGGCAAGACCATCGTCCCCGCCTCGGCGCACCTCAAGCTGTCCTTCCGGCTGGTCGCCGGGCAGGAGGTGGAGCAGGTCCGCGAGGCGGTGCGGGACTGGGTGGCCGGGCGGGTGCCCGAGGGCGTCCGGTACGAGCTGGTCTTCCCCGGCGCGACCCGGCCCTGCCTGACCCCGCTGGACCACCCGGCGCTCCAGTCCACCGTCCGGGCGATGGGGCGGGCCTTCGAGCAGAAGATCCTCTTCACCCGCGAGGGCGGCTCCGGCCCGGCCGCCGACCTCCAGGACGCGCTGGGCGCGCCGGTGCTGTTCCTCGGCATCTCGGTGCCCTCGGACGGCTGGCACTCGGTCAACGAGAAGGTCGAGCTGGACCTGCTGGCCAAGGGCGTGGAGACGGCCGCGTACCTCTGGGGCGACCTGGCCGAGAACTTCCGGCCGGGGGCATGACGCCCACCGCGCGCACCATGGCAGCCAGATCACTCATCCGGATGATTCACCACGTGGGGATGGAACAGACGTGAGCACCGTGCCTGAGACCGAGCGCCCGTTGCCCCTGGCCCTGGCCCGGTCCGGGGTGGACCGGGCGGCCGAGCACCGCCTCGACGAGCCCTGGCTGGCGGCCGCCTGGAGCCACCCGAACACCCGGGTCCTGCCGATCGCCGGCGGCGAGGCGTTCGTGGTCGACACCGCGCAGGGCACCGAACTCGTGCTGATGCCCTCCTTCGAGGCCCCGCAGACCGGCGACCGGTACTTCCTCGGCACCGACCAGGACGGCGTCTCGTACTTCGCGCTGGCCGGCGAGAGCCTGCCCGGGCGGCTGGACGGCGACGCCCGGCCGGCCGGGCTGCGCGAGGTCGGCGGGCTGCTGTCCGACCGGGACGCCGGGCTGCTGGTGCACGCCGTGGCGCTGGAGCACTGGCACCGGCTGCACAGCTTCTGCTCGCGCTGCGGGCACCCGACCGAGAAGGCCGGCGCCGGGCACGTGCGGCGCTGCACCTCCTGCGCGGCCGAGCACTACCCGCGCACCGACCCGGCGGTGATCATGGTGATCACCGACGAGCAGGACCGCTGCCTGCTCGGCCGCCAGGCGCTGTGGCCGGAGGGCCGCTGGTCGACGCTGGCCGGCTTCGTCGAGCCGGGGGAGTCGATCGAGCAGGCGGTGGCCCGCGAGGTGCACGAGGAGGCGGGCGTCAAGGTCGGCGAGGTGCGCTACGTGGCCAGCCAGCCCTGGCCGTTCCCGTCCAGCCTGATGCTCGGCTTCCTGGGCCGGGCGCTGCCCGGCGGCACCGAGATCACCGTGGACGGCGAGGAGCTGGCCGAGGCGCGCTGGTTCTCCCGCGAGGAGCTGCGCGCCGGGATGGAGGCGGGCGAGATCCTGCCGCCGTCCGGCATCTCGATCGCCCGGCACCTGGTCGAGCTCTGGTACGGGGAGCCGCTGCCCTCGGCGGCGCGCTGGTAATCCAGGACGAAAGGGGGGCGCGTGGTCAATTCCATGCGCCCCCCTTTTTCTCTCCAACCCCTTCCCGAATTCACCACGACCAGCTGTTCGTATCCGGACGGGCCAGTTCTGCTACCGGGAGGGGTCGGCGCGGGGGCGCATTCAACCCGCTCGGACGATATTGCCGGAAACGGCTGATACCGGCTCACCGCGCTCGCTACATTCACGAGGGTGACAATCCCCCGGGGCACCGCCCAATCCCCCAAATACCAGCGCCTCGCCGCCGACCTGCGCCGCCGGATCGCCGAGGGCGAGTTCACCGCCGACGCCGCCCTGCCGGTCGAGAGCGAACTGGAGCGCCAGTACGGCGTCGCCCGCAACACCGTCCGGCTCGCCGTCGACGTCCTGGTCAACGAGGGCCGCCTGGTCCGCCTCCAGGGCAAGGGCACGTACCTGCGCGAACACCCCGTCCTGGACCACCGCGCCTACGGTCCCGGCCTGACCCCCGCGCCGCGCGACTGCCTCGCCGCGCCCTCCGACGTCTACCTCGGCGAGGCCGCCGAAGCCGGGCGGGAACTCGGCACCGACTTCGAGATGATGATCGTCCGGGCCCGGGTGGACATCGCCGAACGGCTCGGGCTGCGCCCCGGCGAGGCCATCGTGGTCCGCCGCCAGCTGCGGCTGCTCGACCGCGAGCCGTACTCCATCGAGGAGAGCCACTACCGGGCCGGCCTCGCCGCCGGCACCCCGCTGATGGAGCCCGACCCCGTCGAGGGCGGCGACGAGGCGGTGCTCGCCACCCTCGGACGCACCGAGATCGGCGCGGTGGACCACCTGGTCGCGCGGATGCCGGGCCCCGAGGAGGCCCAGTGGTTCCAGGGCGGCCCCGGCGTGCCGCTGATGGTGCAGACCCGCGTCACGTACGACCGGCGCGGGCCGGTGCGGGTCATCGAGACCCGCTACTCGGCCGACCGCAGCCGGCTCGTCTACGGCGTGGGCGACCTCGGCGCCCGCACCACCCTGCCCGCGCCCGCCGCGCCCGTCGACCCGGCCCGGGCCGACGCGCCGTGACGCGGGCCGGCCCCGGCGGCCCGGGCCCGCGGCTG
>NZ_JBHVEU010000106.1:0-22061 GCF_042802075.1 Kitasatospora sp. NPDC057518 | reverse complement strand
GGCGCCGAGCTGACCGCCGCCGTCACCGTCGCTCTCGGCCCCGAAAGCGCCCCCGCGGTCCGGGCCGAGGCGCCCCAACCCGTCCTGGAGTCCGTGCAGTTCCGGCCCAACCTGCTGCCTCGTACCCCGCGCGGATTCCACGGCCGCACCGTCGAGAGCGCCGCGCTGACCGCGGCCGCGGCCGGACCTGACGGGCCGGTCGTCGTGGTCACCGGGCCCGCCGGGGTCGGCAAGACCGCGCTGGCCGTGCGCTGGGCGGCCGACCGGCACTCCGACTTCCCCGACGGGACGCTCTACGCCGATCTGCGCGGGTTCAGCGACACCTCGGACCCCGAACCGGCCGAGCTGCTGCGGGAGTTCCTCGTCGCTCTCGGCGTTCCACCGCGCCGGATGCCCGAGTCGGCGGACGCCGCCGGTGCCCTGTTCCGCTCGCTCACCGCCGAACTGCGCCTGCTCGTCGTCCTCGACAACGCCCGTACCTCCGCCCAGGTGCGCCCGCTGCTGCCCACGGGACCCGGCTGCGTCACCGTCGTCACCAGCCGTGCCCGGCTCGCCGGTCTCGTCGCCTCCGACGCCGCTCGCGTCCTCGCCCTCGACGTCCTCGCCACCGACGACAGCGTGGCCCTGCTCACCCGTCTCCTCGGCGAGCACCGAACCGCCGCCGATCCCCAAGCTGCCCGCCGTACAGCCGAGTTGTGCGGCGGACTGCCGCTCGCGCTGCGGGTCGCCGCCGCTCGGCTCGTGGAACTCCCCGCCCTCGGCCTCGCCTCCTTCGCCGACCGGCTCGCCGACGAGCGCCAGCGGCTCGAGCTGCTCGCCGCCGAGGACATCGGCGTCGCCTCCGCGCTGCGGCTCACCACCGCCCACCTCCCCGCCGACGCGGCGCAGCAGTTCACCGCGCTCGGCCATCACCCGGGCACGCACGTCGACCGGTTCAGCGCCGCCGCGCTCGCCGGCACGACCCCGCCGGACGCGGCCCGCGCCCTCGACCGCCTGGTTGCCGCGCACCTGCTCACCGAGACCGCCCCCGGCCGCTACGTCCTGCACGACCTGGTCCGGCTCTACGCGCGTGGCCAGAGCCGCGACCCGGCCGCCCGCGCCGCGGCCCGGCTGCGCCTGTACGACCACTGCGTGGCGACCGCGCTGTCCGCGTCCGAGGCCGCGGAACCTGGCGGGGAGCCCGCCTTCGTGCAGCCCGATGACTTTCAACAGCCGCCCGCAGTACGGGACTTCACCAGCCGGGAGGAGGCGCTCGGCTGGTTCGCCGCCGAACGCGACGACCTCGCCCTGATCGCCGCCGCGGCCCGCGCCGAGGACCGGCCCGAGCGGGCCTGGCGGATCGCGGTGACCCAGTGGCCGCTCGTCGTCTGGCGGGTCCTCGCCGACTGGGCGCCCACCCTGGAGGCCGCCCTCGCCGACGCCCGCGCCTGCGCCGACCCCTATGCGGAGGCCCGCGTCCTGACCCTGCTCGGCTGGGTGCTCGCCGAGGAGGGCCGCACCGCCGAGGCCGTCCGGCACCTGCGCGTCGCACCCGAACTCGCGGCCTGCGCAGGCGACGTACTCGGCGAGGCCACCGCCCTGGTCAACCTCGCCGCGGCCCTCCCCGACGACGAACCCGGCGCCGCCGAAACGGCCTGCACCCGAGCCCTCGCCCTCGCCACCGAGGCCGACGACGCGCACACCCGGATGCTCGCGCTCCAGCACCTGGCCCGCATCCACCTCGGCGCGGGCCGCCACCGGCAGGCGTACGAGGCGGCCGAGGCGGCGCTCGGCCTCGGCCCGGAGCACGAGGCGGTCGCCCGGCGCGTGCTCCTGCGCACCTGGCAGGGCGAGGCGCTGGCCGGGCTCGGCGACACCGTGGCCGGGCGGCGCTGCCTCGCGCGGGCCGCGCTCGAGGCCGAGCGGACCGGCTACGACGCGGGCGCCGTCACCGCGCTCGATGCCCTGCTGCACATCGCCGACCAGGACGCACTGCCCGAACTGCGGCGCCGGCACGCGGCGGCACACGCCAGGATCCTGGCGCGTTAGCCAGGCGTTAGGACCGCCGCCGCGCTCGTTAGTGATCTGCCAGCGCGCCGCAACACCCTCGTTCCTGCAAGGGGAAGCGACCTCGTACAGGATCGCGACCCACGAACGAGAATCGGGGGAACCAGCCATGCGCACCACCACCCGTCCCACCCTGCTCGCCGTCGGCGCCGTCGCCGCGCTCGCCCTGTCCCTGACCGCCTGCAACGACGTCAGCGGCACGCAGGACAGTGGCGCCGCCGGCACCAGCGCGTCAGCAGCCGCCCCGTCGGGTTCCACCTCGGCGTCGGCGTCGGCGCCGGCTGCGGCCTCGGCCTCGGCTGCGGCCTCGGCGCCGTCCGGGGGCAAGACGAGCACGAGCGGTGGAGGCAAGACGTCCTCCGGCACCGGCGGGGGCGGCGTCACCGCGGCCTGCACGACCAAGAACACCTCGGTGGCGTTCCTCCAGTCCTCGGGCCACGCCAGTGACGCGCAGCCCGCCGCCGCGACCCTCAAGATCACCAACAGCTCGGGTGCCCCCTGCACCATCGTCGGCCCGACGACCGTGGTCGCCGCCGACGACCAGGGCAAGGCGAGCCCGGTCTCGGGGGACAACTCCACGGCCGGCTCGGCAGCGGTCGACATCCCGGCGGGCGCCGCGGTGGTGGCGGACGTGCTGTACAACGACGTGAACGGCGAGGGCACCGCGTCGGCCCGTTACACCTGCCCGGTGCAGGCGTCCCACGTCAAGGTCGCGCTGCCCAAGGACGCGGGCACCACGGTGAACGTCATGAAGGCGAACGGCTCGCCGGGCGGCGTCTTCAGCGTCTGCGGCACCGAATTCAAGGTCGGGGCCTTCGCGGCACGGTAGGGCCTGGCGCGGCCCCGTCCGTTCGCGCGATCCTCGGCATGACGGCGTGGATCAGGCGCCGGTGTAGGCAGGTGCAGGTGCCAGGCCGTGGCCGGCCTGCCCGTCGGGTGGCGGGGGAGAACCGGCGGGCCGTGCCGGCGTGATCGGCCGGCGACGTACGACAGGGACAGGGCGGGCGGGATGAGCGAGCACGGCCGACGGCGGCCGCACCGCACGGTGGACCGGGTCGTGTGGATCCTGGAAGCCGCCGCGCGGGCTCCGGGCGGGGTGACCGTGGCCGAGTTGGCGCGGGCGGCCGGGGCGCCGGCGAGTTCGGTGCAGGACCTGGTCAACGGGCTCGTCGCGACGGGGTTCCTGCTGGAGCAGCGCCAGCGCTTCCGGCTCGGGCCCGCCCCGCACGTCCTCAACCTCATCGCCGGCCGGGTCGTCCCGCGGATCAGCCAGGCCGAGCTCAACGAACTGAGCCGCGTCGCGGGTACCCCGGTGCTGCTCACGGTGCGGGTCGGGCTCGACGCCGTGCACCTGGCGCGCGGCGGCGAGGACGAGATCCCCCGCCTCCTGCCGCTGGCCGACGAGCACATGGCCCGGCCGCTCCTGCGCACCGCCGCGGGCCGTCTGCTGCTGGCCCTCACCGACGAGGCGGAGCGCCGCGGGCTGCTCGACGAGCTCGCCCGCCACGACCCCGAGGCGGTCGCCGAGTTCCGCCGCGCTCTTCCGGGGATCCGGGCGTCGCGGATCAGCCGCAGCGAGGGTCTGGCCGATCCCGAGGTCAGCGCGCTCGCGATCCCCGTCACCGACGGCCCCGTTGTCACGGGCGCCCTCGTCCTGACGCACCGGCGTCGTGGCCGCTCGGAGCGGCTGAGTCTGGACCGGGCGGCGGCCCGGCTCCTCGCGCACATCCAGGAGGGGCGGACGTGACGTCCGCACCGGTTCACGGATATCCGTGAACGCGGGCGCTCGTGCCGCGTCGGGAACGAGCATCCCGGCATGACTTCGAACCCGCTGACCACGGCCGGGCCGACGCCTCCGCCGTCCACCGCCGAGATCGTCCTCCGGCTGCTGCACACGCTCGGCGACCCCGATCCGGCCCGGGGGGCCGAGGACGTCACCATCGTCGGGGCGGATCCCCTGGTGCCCTCGGTGCACCGCCTCGCCGACGCCATGTCCGCCGCGATCGGTGTCTTCGGGCGGCAGACGGCGGCGGTCGGCGAACAGCGCGGCCACCCGCACCAGAGGGTCGAGGTGCAGGCCGGGGCCGCGATCGACCAGCTCATGGCGACGTACCACACAACGCTCTCGGGACGCCCGCTCCTCTCCCTCCTCGACGACCCGACCCTGCTCGGCAACAGCGACTTCTACCGGGCGCGCGACGGCCGGTGGATCTTCATCATCACCACCTATCCGCATCTGCGGGACGCGGTCCACTCCGTGCTGAGGTGCGGGCTCGACAAGGTGGGGATCGCGCAGGCCGTGGCCGGCTGGGACGCCTTCACGCTGGAGGAGGCCGTCTGCGCGCGGGGCGGCGTCGCCTGCGCGGTGCGCAGCCGGGACGAGTGGCTCGCGCACCCGGCGGGGCGGTACGTCGCACAGCGCCCGGTCGTCGAGATCGAACGTGTCGGCGACGGACCGGTCCGGCCGCTGGAGCCGATCGGTGCGGCGGACGAGGCGCTCGCGGGCGTACGGGTGCTCGATCTCACCCACGTCATCGCGGGTCCCGTCGCGGCGCGGCTGCTCGCCCAGTTCGGCGCCGACGTGCTGCACCTGTCGCGTCCCGACCGCCCCGACCCGATCCCGATGATCGCGATGACCGGCGGCGGCAAGCGCAACGCCTACTGCGACCTGCGCGACGACCACGACCGTGCGGCCTTCCACGACGCGCTCCAGGACGCGGACGTCTTCGTCCACGCCTACCGGGGACTTGCCCGGCACGGGGCGTCGACCGAGGAACTCGTCCGGCGCCGCCCCGGACTCATCACCCTCGAATACCACGCCTGGGGCGCCGACGGTCCGTGGGGCGAGCGCGGCGGGTTCGACCAACTCGCCTGCTCGGCCACCGGATTCGCCGTCGAGGAGTGGACCGACCGGCCGTCGCTGCCGCCGACGTACCTGCTCAACGACTACCTCGCCGCCTACCTCGGGGCCGCCGCCGTCGCAACCGTCCTGCGCCGGCGTGCGGCGGAGGGCGGCTCGTGGCGGATCCGCGTGACCCTGGCCGGGGTGTGCCACTGGGTGCGGGAACTCGGTCTGCTCGCGCGGGAGGACGTACTCGGCCTGCCCCGGCCCGGGCGCGCGCCGCTCGCCGCGCTGTCGACCACGGAGACGGACTTCGGCCCGCTCACCGAACCGGCGACACCGTTCGCGTACAGCGGGCGCACGGTCCCCCAGCCCGGCCGGCGGGCCCCGCTCGGGTCCGCTGCGCTCCAGTGGCGCTAAGCCACTTCTACGCGACCAGCCCTGGCAACCGGAACCGCTGCCCCGTGCGGACCGATGCAGCGAGTCCTTTCGCATCCGCCGCGTCGGCGCCACGCGTCCGCCGCCGCCCGTACCGCACCACCGTTCACCCACCCCACCCGAAACCCCATCACCAACCTGCGCCCGCAGGCCCTGGAGAAGCTCCGCCTCGGCTACCACGACGTCGCGGCCGTCGACCCCGGCCTGATCTACGCCAACGCCCAGGGCTTCCGCAGCGACAGCCGCTACGGCACCCACGCCGCGTACGACGACATCATTCAGGCGGCCAGCGGCCTGGTCTGGCTCAACCACCAGGTCTCCGGCCAACCCCACTACGTTCCCACCGTGCTGGCCGACAAGATCTGCGGCATGCAGATCGCCCAGTCGGTCCTGGCCGCGCTGCACCACCGGGAGCACGGCGGCACCGGACAGCACATCGAGGTCCCGATGGCCGACACCATGCTCGCCTTCAACCTGGTCGAGCACCTGGGCGCGGCCGCCCTGGAGACCGACGGGGCGTTCGGCTCGCCGCGCTCGCTCAGCCCCCGGCGCCGCGCCCTGCGCACCGCCGACGGCTGGATGTGCATCCTGCCGCAGAGCGACCGCAACTGGCGGGACTTCACCGCCTTCGTGGGCCGCCCCGAACTGGCCGCCGATCCGCGCTTCGCCACCGGCCCCGACCGGGCCCGCAACGCCGACGCGTTCTATCCCTTGCTCGCCGGACTGACAGGACACCACACCAGTTCCCAGTGGCAGGAGTTCTGCGACCACGCGGGCATCGCGGCCGCCCCCGTGCTCGACCTGGCCTCCGCCGCCACCACCGCCTACGCCCGCGAGGGCGGCCTGCTGCGCGAGGCCGACCACCCCACCGAGGGCCGCTACCGGGTCATCGGCCTCCCGGTCCGCTACTCGGCCTACCCGGAGCCGGAGCTGCGGCCCTGCCCGGCCATCGGCCAGCACACCGAGGAGGTGCTCCGCGAAGCCGGCTTCGACCCTTCCCTGCTGCACCCCACAGGCTGACCGAACTCCCGTACCGAGAAGAAGCCAACCGCTCGTTCACCAGCCCAGGAGCGAATGAACCATGTCGCCTTCAACGCCCTCACCGATGGCATTCCCCGACGTCATCCTGCCCGAATCGGCCCGCCGGCTCCGTACCGAGGTCCGCGCCTTTCTCGACGAGGAGCGCGCCCGCGGCACCGTACTCGGCCGCCCCGACTCCTGGCTGGCCGGCTGGGACCCCGACTTCAGCCGCCGCCTCGCGGAGCGCGGCTGGGTCGGCATGGCCCTGCCCGTCGAGTACGGCGGCGCCGGCCGCGGCTTCCTGGAGCGCTACGTGGTGATCGAGGAACTGCTCGCCGCCGGCGCCCCGGTCAGCGCCCACTGGGTCTCCGACCGGCAGGCCGGCCCGTCCGTCCTCCAGCACGGCACCGAGGAGCAACGCCGCTTCTTCCTGCCCCGGATCGCCGCAGGGCAGTGCTTCTTCTCCATCGGCATGAGTGAGAAGAGCAGCGGCTCCGATCTCGCCTCGGTCGCCACCCGTGCCGAACGGACCGCCGACGGCTGGCGGTTGACCGGTACCAAGATGTGGACCGGCGGCGCTCACGTCAACGACTACGCCATCGTCCTCGCCCGCACCGATGAGGCCGAGGACAGGCACGCAGGCCTCAGCCAGTTCATCGTCGACCTGCGCGCCCCGGGCGTGCGGGTCGAGCCGATCCGGCTGATGAGCGGCGAGCACCGCTTCAACGCCCTCCACCTCGAAGGCGTCGACGTCCCCGACGGCATGCTGCTCGGGCAGCGGGGCGACGGCTGGAAGCAGGTCACCGGCGAACTCGCCTTCGAACGCAGCGGCCCCGAACGCTACCTGTCCACCTTCCCCCTGCTGGTCTCCCTGCTCCGCGAACTGGAGCGGCGCCCCGCGACAGCCGAACAGCTCACCCAGGTCGGCATTCTGGCGGCGCGTCTGCACGGCATCCGCCGACTGTCCCTCGGCGTGGCCGCCGCCCTGGACACCGAAGCCTCGCCCGACACCCAGGCCGCCCTGGTCAAGGACCTCGGCACCCGCCTGGAGGGCACCCTGGTCGACACCGTCCGCAGCGTCCTGCCGACCACCGCCGACCCGCACGCCACCCCCGGCAGCCACCCGGAACTGCTCGCCTTCGCCCTGCTGCACAGCCCCGGCTACACGCTGCGCGGCGGCACCAACGAGATCCTTCGCGGCATCATCACTCGCGGTCTGGAGCAGCACTGATGAACACCCACACGATCGACACCAGCACCCCCGTCATCTCCGCCGACGCCTACGACACCGCCGCCTTCTACGCGGACGCGGACTCCATCGCGGTCGTCACCAATACGACCGCCCCGGACGCCGTGGCCCTCCCCGCCCCGACCGCCCCGACCGCCGAACTCCTCGCCGCCGCCCAGGAGGCAGGACGCCGCGCCGTCCCCGCCCCTCTCGCCGAGACCGCCCTGGTGGCCCGCCCGCTGCTGCGCCGCGTCGGCCTCCCTGTCCCCGACGGCCCGCTCAGCTACGCCATCGCGCCCGAGCTGACGATCCGCTACGCCCGTCCGGCCGCCTCCACCGTCGGCTCGGCCGGCTGCCTGGGCGACGACGACACCCTGCTGGTCACCGGCACCCTGCGTCGCGTCCCCTGGGTCCGCACGGCCACCGCCGTCACCGTCCTGGCCACCGCCCCCTCCGGACCTGTCCTGTTCACCCTCGCCCCCGACCGGGTCGTCCTCACCCCCGGCGGCAACCTCGCCGAGGAGCCCCGCGACGACCTGCACCTCGCCGCTCTCGAGATCCCCGCCTCGCAGGTCCGCCGGATCTCCCCGGAACTGCTCAAGGAGGCCCGGCTCCGCGCAGCCCTGGCCCGCGCCGCCCTGATCGCCGGAGCCGCCGAACGCTGCGTGGAACTGACGGTCGCCCACACCACCGCCCGCACCCAGTTCGGCCGTCCGCTCAGCCGCTTCCAGGCCGTCAAGCAGGAGGAGGCGCGGCTCATCGAGGAGGCCGCCCTGGTACGCGCCGCCGTCCAAGCCGCCGCCACCCCCCTGGACACCGGCGGGGTGGCCGCCCACTTCGCCGTCGCCGCCGCCAAGACCCAGGCATCCGCCTCAGCCGCCGAGATCGCCCGCATCGCCCACCAACTCCACGGCGCCATAGGCATCACCCGGCTCAACCCGCTCCACCTCGCCACCACCCGCCTGTGGTCCTGGCGTGACGAGGACGGCGACGAAACCACCTGGGCGCCCGCCCTGGCCCGGTCCGTCACCGCCGCCACCCTCTGGCCCACCCTCACCGCCACGCCCTGACCCCTCGCCCCGCGCCTGTCGTCATTCGCGGTGCTCGACAGGGTGGAGTGCCGCCCACGACTCGTCCCGTCTCCCCGTCGAGCACGGCGTCCGGGGCGCCGCCGGAGTTGCCGACCAGCACCGGCAGGCCGGCCGCCGCCGCTTCCAGGAACACGATGCCGAACCCCTCCACGGGGAGGGCGCTGTCGAAGGCGGCGGCGCCCGGGGTGGAGGACGTGTAGACGACGACGCCGTCCGGGGCGAAGCGTTCCGTCATCGCGTGGACGAAGGTCTCGATCCCTCCCTGTCGGGGCGGGAAGTCGTTGGTGACCACGAGTGTGCGCGGCACGGTTCAGGCCCGGCGGCCCAGTCGCCGGAGCAGGGCGTGGGTCCAGCGCAGTCGGCGTCGGGGGGCGTGACGGCCGGTGGGGTGTTGCCGGGGGACGGCGACGGTGCGCATGCGGTCTCCTGGATCGAGGGAATCCGGGCGGAGCCGGACCCAGCCGACCAGGACGAACGGCACCACGAGGTAGCCGAAGCGGGTGGCCGGGGCCAGACAGATGGCGAGGGCCAGCCCGAGGGCCAGCCGGTCGGAAGCGGCGACGACGGTCCGGGGCGGGTGGGTCAGGAGCGAGGTGCCCACCGCGGCCGCGGCCAGCGCCAGGAGGGCGAGGGCGAGCGCGCGGCCCCCGGGCACGTGGGCTGCCAGGAGATGACCGGGCAGCGGGCTGTCCGCGGGGGAGGCGGTGACGCCGGCGCCGGTGGGGAACAGCACCGTGTGCTCCAGGAGGGCATTCGGGGTCGCCAGTACGGACGGGATCACCACCGTCCCGGCGACGGCGACGGTGACGGCGAGGGCCCGCAGCGCCGCGCTCCGTCCCCGGACCGTCGCGAGCAGTACGAGCGCGACCGGAACGAGCGGCCAGGCCGTCCACTTCAAGGAGGCCGCCGCGCCCAGCGCCAGTCCGGTGCCGCCCGGCCGCCCGGTCCCGGCCAACGCCAGCGCCAGGCACATCAGCGCGCTCACCGGCAGGTCCACCCCTCCGACGGCCAGTGGGAGGGCGACGGCGGGGAAAGCGGCGAGTGCCGCCAGCCCCACGCTTCCGCGACGCCCCGCGGTGATGCGGGCCGAGACGGCGATCACCGCGAGGAAGGACAGCGTGAACCACCAGCGCGCGTCGCCGGCGACCACGTCGCCCAGCAGCGCGTGTGGCAGGCCGAAGACCGCCATGCCGGGAAGGTAGGGGTTGTAGTCCGCGAGGGCGGCGGGCCGGTCGAGGTACGGAACGCCCGTGGACAGCAGTCGCTCACCCGAGCGCTGGACGACGTCGAGCTCCAGTTGCCCCTGGCCGCGCAGGACCAGCAGGACCAGCGGGACCAGAACCGACCCGGCCGCGGCCACCCGGACCGCCCGGCGCCGCCACACCCCCTGCCCGAGTCCGCTGAGCAGTGCGGCCGCCAGGTACCCTCCGGCTGCGGTCGCGCCCCACACCCGGTGAGGGCCGAGGGTCGATGCCAGGCCCAGTCCTCCGGCGAAGAGCGCGCACAGCGTCCAGGCGACGACGGGCGGCAGCCGGTGTGCCCACCAGGCACCGGGCTCGGACGCGGTGGTGGAAACGGTGCGGTGCGTCAGCAGACGTGGTGCGCTCAACCGGCCCGGCCTCCTTGGTCGGGATGTGCACACCAGTCTCGGGATCCGGGAGGCCGGGATCGTCAAACCGGGATGCGATCCCGGACGTCAACCCGTGGTATGACGCCGACCCCCGCTGTCAACCCGTCAGTTGACGACGATCACCGTCCTCTCCCGCAGAATCGGGGCATGAGTTCCGTGTGGCGCTCCGCGTTCGCCCACCTGCAGGCCTGGAGCCGTTCGGCCGCGTTCCCGTATGCCACCGGGGCAGTACCCGCGGTGGTCGCGGTCGTCGAGATCACGTCCGCCGGCATCGGCTCCATGACGGTTCTGGTCACTGCGGCGTGCGCGGTGGCACCGTTGCCGCCCGCACAGCACACCGCCGGCCCACCGCGACGACTACGACTTCGGCGCCGGCACGGACATGTTCTTCACAGGACACCGACGCCTTCATGCTCTACAGCTCCCGCTTCGACGGCATCGAGGATCCCGACGGCGACGCCAACCGGCAGCCCGGTGTGGGGGACCTGCGCGCGGGGGCCTGGTTCGAACCGTTCGGGAACGTCAGGGCCCGCGCCCCCCACCGGGGCTTCCACCGCTGAACGGCCGGCCCTGTGCCCCGGCTCGGGGGTGCGGTGGACCCGGACGCCGCACCCCCGATCGCGTAACGCGCAGGTCAGCGGGCGTTTCCGCGGGGCTTCAGGGGAAGGCCGGGGAGTTCGGGGGCGGGGAGGCGGTCGCCGGGGTAGCCTTGGACGGCGCCGAAGCGGTCGGTGGCGGCCTGCCACTCGTCGCGGGCCTGGACGATGTCCTCGTGGGACCGCCCGATGAAGTTCCACCACATGACGATCTGCTCCTCGAAGGGCGTGCCGCCGAGCAGGACCAGGCGGGCGTCGGTGTCGCCGGTGTTGGTGAGGGTGAGGGTGTCGCGGCCGGGGGCGGCGTAGCCGAGTTCGGCGGGGCGCAGCGGGGTGTCGAGGAGGCGGACGTGTCCGCTGTCGACCAGCAGGCCGTGTTCGAAGGCGGGGTCGACGTCGAGGGTGACGGTGGCCCCGGGGTGCAGGGTCAGCTCGGCGCCGAGCAGGGGGGTGAAGGTGGGGACGGGGGAGGTGTCGCCGGCGAGGGTGCCGAGGAAGACCCGGGCCTCGCCGCCGTCCAGGGCGACGGGGGAGGGCACGTGGTGGTGGAAGTCGCGCCCGGTGTGCCGGTGCTCCTCGGGCAGGGCGACCCACAGCTGGACGCCGTGCAGGACGGTGGTGGCCGGGGTGGAGACCTCGGAGTGGGCGATGCCGCGGCCGGAGGTCATCAGGTTGACCTCGCCGGGCCGGACGTACGCGTGGACGCCGAGGCTGTCGCGGTGCTCGATCTCGCCGGTGAAGAGCCAGCTCACGGTCTGCAGTCCGGTGTGCGGGTGCGGGGCGACGTCCATGCCGCCGGTGCTGGTGACGTCGTCGGGACCGTAGTGGTCGACGAAGCACCAGGCGCCGATCGTGCTGCGGGAGCGCTGGGGCAGGGTGCGGCGTACGGTCATCGCGCGCGGGCCGCCGAGCGGCACGTCCCGGGCGGGCAGGACCTCCACCCGCGGGTCGGCGGCGGGGGTGGCGGCGCGGTCGGTCTCGGCGGTGCTCACGGGTGGTCCCTCCCAGGTGCAATTAGTTCTATATTCAACTATCATGCCATGGCAGAGTGGCGCACGACAGCCCGATCAGCCTAAGGAGTCCAGGTGAGTGATGTGGCGGCGGTTCCGACGGACCGGCGGGTGTTCATCGACAAGCAGAGCCCCCAGGCGTACAAGGCGTTCCTGGCCGCCGCCGAGGCGGCGCGCGAGGTCGCGGCCGCGGCCGGACTGGACCGCCGGCTGATCGAGCTGGTCAACCTCCGGGTGTCGCAGATCAACGGCTGCGCCTACTGCCTGCACGTGCACACCAGGGCCGCGATCCGCGAGGGCGAGACCGCCCAGCGCCTGGGCGTGCTCGCGGCCTGGCGGGACACCGAGGTGTTCAGCGACCGCGAGCGCGCCGCGCTCGGGCTGGCCGAGGCGACCACCGCCCCGGCGGACGCGGCGCTCCAGGAGGCCGCGTACGGCGTGGCGCGCGAGGTGCTGAGCGACGAGGAGATCTCCGCGGCGGTCTGGGTGTCGATCGCCATCAACGCCTTCAACCGGGTGTCGATCCTGAGCAAGCACCCGGTCCGTCCGGCCCCGGCCCGGTAGCCGCGCGCGGTGGCGGCGCCGGCGGAGATGTACGCCTGCCGGTGGACGCCCTCCGTTGTCCGGTGTACGACCGGCTCCTCCCGGCGGGGGATGACGGACCGTCAACGGTGCGGCGAGGCTGGGCGACGAAGGCGAGGAGCTGCTCGCCGACTGCGAAGGTGGGTCGCATGGCACGTCGTACGTTTGTTTCCGCGCTGGTGGGGGCGGTCTGTCTGACACTGGCCGGGCCGGTGGTCTCCGCGGGTGCCGCCGGGGCCTCCGGGGCCGCCGACGCGCGGCCGGGCTCCGGCGACCCGAGGGCGGCGGCGCTGCGGGCGGTGACCGGTGCGGGCGCGGTCGGGGCGATCGCGGAGGTCAGGGACGGGAACGGGGTCTGGCGCGGGGCGTCCGGCGTCTCCGACCTGGCCACCGGCGCGCCGGTCCGCGCCGACGGGCGGTTCCGGGTCGGCAGCGTCACCAAGGTGTTCGTCTCCACCACGGTGCTCCAACTGGTCGGGGAGGGGCGGATCGGCCTGGACGAGCCGGTCGAGCGGTACCTGCCCGGGCTGGTCCCGAACGGCGACCACATCACCGTCCGTCAACTGCTCAGCCACCGCTCCGGGCTCTGGGACTCCACCAACGAGAAGGGCGGGGTGTTCCCCGACTGGACGGACGCGGCGGTCGTCCGGAACTGGCTGGACCAGGGCGGCCTGACCCGGCAGATCACCCCGGCCCAGGTGGTGGCCTCCTCGGTGGCGCACGCGCCCGACTTCCCGCCGGGCACCGGGTACGGCTACTCCAACGTCAACTACACCCTGCTCGGCATGATCATCGAGAAGGTGACCGGGCACGCCTACGCCCAGGAGGTCACCGCGCGCATCCTGCGCCCGCTCGGCCTCACCGACACGTACTTCCCGGGCACGGCCACCGGCATCCGGGGCCCGCACGCGCACGGCTACTGGACGGTGCCCGAGGGCCCCGGCCCGGCGGACCACAGCGACCGGGACGTGACGGTGGCGAGCGTCACCTGGGCGAACGCGGCCGGTGAGGCGGTCTCCACCCTCGGCGACCTGAACCGCTTCGACAAGGCCCTCCAGGGCGGCCGGTTGCTGCCGCCCGCGCTGCTAAAGGAGATGAACACGACGACCCCGATCGAGGTCGAGGGCGTGCCGAGCGGGCTGGGCTACGGGCTCGGGATGGCCAGCTGGCAGCTCTCCTGCGGTCCGATCTACGGGCACAACGGCTCGGTGTCCGGGTACAGCTCCGAGCTGTGGAGCTCGGGCGACCGGCAGGTGTCGATGTCCGTCACCCCGCGTGGTGGCGATGCGGAGCTCGTCGCGCAGATGCGGGCGGAGGTCGGCTTCCTGGAGCAGGCCTTCTGCGGCACCGGGAAGGCGACGGGCTCGGCGGTGCAGGGGCCGGCCGCCGTGATGCCGAAGCTGGGCTGACCGTCTGCCGTCACGTGGTTCCACCGCTCCGGCTCGTCCGCGCAGGTCCTCGACCGGCGTCGGCGGGTCGGAGCGGTGCGGTTTCCGCCGTGCGCCGTCCGGAAGCGCCCTGACTCGGGCCGCGCGGCGCGGTTCCGTCGGGTAGTCGTGGACGGGTGCGGGTGCGGGTGCGGGTGCGGGTGCGGCGGGGCGGGGCGGGGCGGGGCGAGGGTGAGGTCGGTGGGGAGGTGGCCGGCCCTGACGGTTTCCGTCAGGGCCCGGCCGGATCGGCCGTGGGCGTCGACACCTGTGCGGACGCAGGTGCGGACGCGGGCACGACAGCGCGGGCCAGGCGGCGTAGGGCCTGTTCGTCGTCGGAGCCTGGGACGGCGGTGTACACGGCGATCACCTCGTCCGGGTGTCCTGCGACGTAGAGGGCCTCGGCGGAGAGGCTGAGGCGGCCCACCGGCGGGCAGGCGAGCAGGAGCTTCGTGTGGTTGCTCTCCTGCACCACCTGCTCGTCCCAGAGCCGGCGGAACACCGCGCTGTGCGCACTCAGTTCGCCGATCTCCCGGGCGAGGCCGGGGTCGTGCGGCCACCTGCCGACCTCGGTGCGCAGATAGGCCACGGTCTCGCGGGCCTTCTCCTCCCAGTGCACGTACAGCCGCCGGGCGCGCGGGTCGGTGAAGACCAGCCGCCCAACGGTGCGGCGGTCCGGGCGGACACGGGAGAAGTCGGCGAACACGGCTGCCGCCAGCCCGTTCCAGGCCAGGATCGTGCCACCCCGGCCGACCAGGTAGGCAGGCGTGAGAACCATCGAGTCCAGCACGTGCTGCATGTTCGACCGCCGGTCCGTGGGGAGGGCGGCCTCCTCGATGCCGACCGGACGCGCAAGACTGCGCAGGTAGCGGCGTTCCCCCGGGCTGAGCCGTAGGACATCGGCCACCGCGGCGAGGACGGCGTCCGAGACCCGCGACGCCTGTCCTCGTTCCAGCCGCGTGTAGTGCTCCACGCTCATGGCCGCCAATGCGGCGACCTCCTCGCGGCGCAGGCCGGCCACTCTGCGGACGCCGTGGGCAGGTAATCCGACCTCCTCGGGGCGAAGCCGCGCCCGGCGGGAGACCAGGAAGTCACGAAGAGCTTCGGCGATGTCCATACCGACGATTGTCAGCATGCCCACCACGGTCCGCCCATACGCCCCGAGACCGACACCGTCCGGCGGGACTCCGACCGTAGCGGTACCCGACCCCTACGGCGGACGGCCCGACGGCGCCGGGGCCGCGACCGGTCGCACAACCACGGCCGGTCCGCCAGGGCACACTCTGCCCTCCCTCGGGGGCGAGGCCGCGGCGCATCCTCGTCCTGCGCCCTCCGGCCGGAGGGCGCAGGGGCGGCGGAACCCACGATCGGGGACGCACTCCTGGCTCGCATCACCCAGCCGGCACAGCCTCCTCGGCGAGGCCGGCCCACAGGAAGAGGAAACCAGCCATGGCCACCAGGACCACCACCGCACGCACCGGTAAGCGGCGCGCGGCCACCGCGCTCGCCGCACTCGTCGCGCTGGTCGGCATCACCGCGGGAACGGCGGGCACCGCCTCGGCGTCGGTCGCGCACAAGAAGTGCACCATCGAGGTCTGGTACGAGGACCACTGGGTCACCGTCTCGACCGCCTGCTGACACCTCCCCGGACCTGCGGCCCCGCCGTCCTCGGATCTCGGGCGGAAATCATCCGGGCGAGGTGGGGCCGCCGGTCCGGTCAGGGGGGACAAACAACACAGACCTTGGAGGTCGGCATGGCTCGGCAGGGGGCGCTTCGGCGCGGGTTCGGTGCGGTGGCGGTAGCCGCTGCGATGGCGATGGGCACGGTGACGGCGGCCGCGGCGGCCGATGTCCAGGGAGAGCACGGCGGCGGGCACGGTGCGACGCGGACCGCGATGGCGGACCTCGTCCGGGCCGAGGGCCTCCCCGGGACGATCGCGGGCGTCCGAGAGGGTGACGACAACTGGTCGGCGGCCGTCGGGACGGCCGACACCGCGACCGGACAGCCCCGGTCGCCCCGGGAGCGGTTCAGGATCGGCAGCGTGACGAAGACCTTCACCGCGACCGTGGTGCTCCAGCTCCAGGCCGAGGGCCGGCTCGACCTGGACGACACGGTGGAGAAGTGGCTGCCCGGCGTGCTGCAAGGGGTCGGGAAGAAGGGATCGGCGATCACGATCCGGCAGATCCTCGGGCACACCAGCGGACTGTTCTCCTTCGATCAGGATCCGCTGATGCTGAAGCGGCTCGCCTCCCCGGACTTCCTGAACCACCGCTACGACACCTACCGGCCCGAGGACCTGGTGCGGCTCGCGGTCCGCCACCCGCTGCTCTTCAAGCCGGGGAAGCAGGTCAAGTACTCCAACACCGACTACCTCCTGGCCGGGATGATCATCGCCAAGGTGACCGGCCGCCCGTACGGCGAAGCGATCGAGCAGCGGATCATCCGACCGCTCGGCCTCTCCGCGACGAGCCTGCCCGGCACCGCGGTCGACCTGCCCCGGCCGCACGCGCTCGGCTACTCCAAGCTGTTCGGCGGCTCCACGACGCCAGTGGAGACCACCGAACTCAACCCCTCGTGGGCCGGGGCGGCCGGGGAAATGATCTCCACTACCGCTGATCTGACCAGCTTCTACTCCGCCCTGATGCGCGGACAGTTGCTGCCGAAGGCCGAGCTGGACGAGATGGTCCCCGCCACCGCCACCGGCGGCCCCGGGCTGGGTGTCGGCGATGTGAAGCTCAGCTGTGGGATCACCCTCTGGGGCCACACGGGAGGCATCCACGGTTCGTCGACGGTGGCACTGACCACCCGGGACGGACGGCACGCGGCGGTGTTCAACACCAACGCCGACTGGGTGGACGGCGAACGCAAGCTCGCGGAGGCCGAGTTCTGCCACTGAGCAACGGGGCAGTCGGCGACGGGCAGTACTGCCGCGAGTACGTCGCCAGGCTCCGGACGGTGGCCGGGCTGGTGGCCGCGCTCCACCTCCCGTCCGCGATCTGACCGGCGGTCCGGCGGCCGGCAGTCGGAGCCCCGCCCGCCCTCGACAACAGGGGGTCGGGCGGGCTTCGGAGTTCCGGTGCGCGGCTCGGGTGCGTACGGTGATCCACACAGATCATCGGAGAGGGGTGCGCGCCATGGCGGGGACGGAACCGGGCTCGGAGACGGTGTTGACCACCGAACGGCTGGTGGTGCGTCAGTGGACGGTGGCGGACCAGGAGCGCGCGTTCGACATCTACTCCCGCTGGGAGGTCGCTCAGTGGCTCGGCCGGACGCCGCGCGCCCTGGCCCACCCCGAGGAGGCCCGCCAGTACATCGAACACTGCCGTGAGCGCTCCACCGGCCCCCGGTACGGGGTCTGGGCGGTCGAACGGCGGGACACCGGCGTGGTCGCGGGAGCGGTCCTGCTGCTTCCCGTGCCGGACGGGGACGGCGAGGTCGAGATCGGCTGGCACCTCCACCCGGACAGCTGGGGCCGGGGCATCGCCACCGAGGCCGCCCGGGCCGTCCTGGCCAAGGGCTTCGCCGACGGCCTGACCGAGATCCGCGCCATCCTCGCCCCGGACAACACCCGGTCGGCGGCGGTCTGCCGGCGCCTCGGGATGACCAGTGCCGGACTGACCGACCGCTGGTACGGCCGGGAGCTGGCGGAGTTCCGCATCGGCCCGGCCCAGGGCGGGCAGGCATGACAGCGGGGGGAGGAGCGGCGGACGTGACGCTCAACCTCTGGCGCCGCCCGCTTGATGAGGTGCCGGCCGAGGTGTGGGACCGGACCGAGCTGACCGTGCTCATCCTCGCCGAGACCGGCATCCGGGAACTCCCGCCCGGCATCGGCCGGTTGACCGGGCTGCGGACCCTCGACCTCGGGCACAACCGGCTCGCCGCGCTGCCCGTCGAGCTCTGTGGCCTCACCGGGCTCCGGGACTTCCTCTACCTCCACGACAACGCGCTGACCGCCCTGCCCGATGAGCTCGGCCGGCTCACCGCGCTGCGCTACCTCAACGTCGGTGAGAACCGGATCACCGAACTCCCCGCCACCATCGGCGGACTGGCCTCGCTGATCGAGCTGCGCGCCCAGCACAACCGGCTCACCGCCCTGCCGGAGTCGATCGGCGGACTCGGTGCGCTGCGTGAACTCTGGCTGCGCGGCAACGAGTTGACCGGACTGCCGGACTCGGTCGGCGACCTCGCGGAGCTGCGCGAGCTGGAACTCCGGGAGAACGCCCTCACCGAACTGCCCGCCGTACTCGCCGGGCTTCCCCGGCTGCGCCGCCTCGACCTGCGTGGCAACCGGGTCACCGAACTACCCGACTGGCTGGCCGACCCGGGGGCGCTGCCCGCGCTGGAGAAGCTGGACCTCCGGTGGAACGAGGTGCGGCCGCCGGCCCGGCTGCTGGCGGCGCTGGCCGCACGCGGGTGCGTCACGCTCTTCTGAGCCGCCGGGCCGGGATTCGGGCCCCGATCCCGCTTCGGAAAAGATCACCGTCGGCAGGCCGGAGCTGTTACCGTGGAACGTATGAAGCGCGCTGCACTCGCCACGACGACGCCGGAGAGAGTCCCGGCGCGCTGACTGCTGACCTAGTCCGAAGCCCCGGGGCGAGTGCCCCGGGGCTTCGCCGTTCCCGGTCCCACTCGCCCGCAGACCGAGTGGAGACCACCATGCGTAACCAGCCCTCGCACGACAATGCGGCCCACGACCACGAGTCCCACGGGCACCCGGCCCACGACCACCGCAAGCTCGGCCGTGAACTCGACCTCTTCGACACCGACCCGCTGATGGGCTCCGGCCTGCCGTACTGGCTCCCCGACGGCGCCGCGATCCGGCACTCCCTGGAGGAGTTCATCCGCGACCGCGAGCGCCGGGCCGGCTACCGCCACGTCTACTCCCCGGTGCTCGGCAAGCGCGAGCTGTACGAGATCTCCGGCCACTGGGCGCACTACCGAGAGGACATGTTCCCGCCCATGGAGCTGGGCTCCGAGGAGATGGTGCTGCGCCCCAGCCTCTGTCCGCACCACGCGCTGATCTACCGCTCACGCTCCCACAGCTACCGGGAACTGCCGCTGCGCATGGCCGAGTTGGGCGGCATGTACCGGTCCGAACTGTCCGGGGTGCTGGGCGGGCTGACCAGGGTCCGGGCGATCCAGCTGAACGACGCCCACATCTTCTGCACCCCGGAGCAGGCGGCCGACGAGGCCGTCGCGGCACTGGAGCTGATCCGCGAGGCGCACCGGGCACTGGGTATTGTCCCGGTCCGCTACCGGCTCTCGCTGCCCGGCGCGGGCGGCAAGTACGTCGCCGACCCGGCGCTCTGGGAGCGTGCCGTCGCCCTGCTCACCGAGGTGCTGGAGCGCTCCGGGGTGCCGTTCGAGGCGGCGGAGGGCGAGGCGGCGTTCTACGGTCCCAAGATCGACGTGCAGATCGCCGACGGCGCCGGGCGCGAGTTCACCCTCTCCACCGTGCAGATCGACTTCCACCAGCCCGAGCGGTTCAACCTGCACTACATCGGCGCGGACGGCGCCAAGCACCGCCCGGTGATGGTGCACCGCAGCGTGATCGGCAGCGTCGAGCGCGTGGTCGCCCACCTGATCGAGCTGTACGGGGGCGCGTTCCCGGCCTGGCTGGCACCCGTCCAGGTGGTGCTGCTGCCCGTCTCCGAGGCCGAACTGCCGCAGGCCGAGCGGTTCCGGCAGCGCTGCCTGGACCTCGGGCTGCGCGCCGAGGTCGCCGGCCCCGAGCACGGCAGCCTCGGCGCCCGGATCCGCGCGGCCCGGCTGGTGCCGTACCAGGCGGTGATCGGGGCGAAGGAGGCCGTGGACGACCGGGTCGCGCTGCGGCTGCGGGACGGCCGCCGGCTGGAGCCGCTGCCGGCCGAGGAGGCGTGGGCGCGGATCGGCGCGCTGGTGGCGGCGTGCGACGCGGAGCTGTGGCCGGAGGGCGCCTCGGGGCGGCCGGAGAGCTGATCGCCGGGGCGGCGGCCGGGAACGGGGAGGTGGCGGCCGTGATCGAGGGGGTGGCGGCCGTCGGCTCCGTCGGCCGCCGCGCCGGTGGCGTACGTACGACTAGTGCGGTGCACGGTGTGTCGGCCGGGCCGCGGGTGGCGGACGCCCGTCGAATGGGCCGGGCGGCCGAGTCCACCGCCGCTGTCCCCACCCGTCCGGAGGTACCCCGATGCGCATTCCCCGCGGCCTCGCCGCTCCCGTCCTGGCCGGCTCGCTCGCCCTTGCCGGGGTGGTGGCCGCCACCCCGGCCGGCTCGGCCGAGCTGCGGCCGCTGCCCAGCCCCGCCGTCCAGTACTGCGCCGCCGTACTCGGGCACGTCCCGGGCGCCGATGCCGCTTCGCAGGCCCTCGGGCGGGCCTGCTCCTCGGACTACCGGGCCGAGCAACTCGCCCAGGCCGAACGTGACTTCGCGGCGTCCGGGCCGGCGGACCAGCCCTCGCTGCCGATGGAGTAGGCCAGGCCGGGACGTTCCGTCGAACGACCCGCGCCGCAGGAGTCCGAGGCCCCGCGCGGCGCGGGCCGGTCAGTAGGACTGGAGCTCGACCAGGCGGCCGTCCGGGTCGCGCAGATGGGCGCTGCGCAGGGTGGGGCCCCACTCCGGGCGGTCGGTCGCGGGTGCGACCGGGGTGCCGCCGTGGCGCAGGCAGAGGTCGAGGGCGGCGTCCACCTCGGCCACCCGCAGGACCAGCATCGCGGCGTCCTGCGCGAGGGCGGCGGGCGCGGTGGGTGCGCCGGTGTGCCCGGGCGGCTCGGCGGCGCCGAGGGCGGCGGCCATCGCGGAGCGGTCGAAGAGGGCGAGCAGGGTCTGGTCGGCGAGGTCCCAGTTGGCGTACGGGCCCTCGGGCGAGCCCTTGACCAGGGTGGCGCCGGTGAGCGGCGGGAGGACGGCGCGGTAGAAGCCGAAGCACTCGGCGAAGCGGGTGACGAGCAGGCGGGGGTACAGGGCGTCCACGGGCGAACTCCTGGCAAGGGGGCGGCGGTTCCGAATCAGTGGGTCGGCACCCACTATAGGGACGGACCCTAGACTGTCGCCATGGCCTCCGAGAACCCCCAGCACGCCACCGAGAACGCCGGGTCCGCCGCCGGGCTCCCCCCGACCCTGCTGGACCTCACCACCTACCTGCTCTCCCGGGTCGGCAAGGCGGCGCGCGGCCGGTTCGCCGAGCGGCTGGCCGAACGCGGCCTGAGGCTCTGGGACATGGCGGTGCTGGCCGCGCTCGCCGACTTCGGCCCGCAGGCCCAGCGGGACCTGGTGCGGAGGCTGGCCATCGACCCGAGCGACCTGGCGAAGGTCGCCGACCAACTCGCCGCCGCCGGGTACGTCGAGCGCGCCAGGGACCAGGCCGACCGGCGGCGGGTCTCGGTCTCCGTCACCGACGCCGGACGGGCGCTGCTCGCCGAACTCGACGCGCAGGCGCGGGCGGTGCGGGACGAGGTGCTCGCGCCGCT
Organism: Kitasatospora sp. NPDC057518; assembly: GCF_042802075.1. Taxonomy (NCBI): domain Bacteria; kingdom Bacillati; phylum Actinomycetota; class Actinomycetes; order Kitasatosporales; family Streptomycetaceae; genus Kitasatospora; species Kitasatospora sp. NPDC057518. The sequence continues at coordinate 704 of NZ_JBHVEU010000106.1, read as the reverse complement.
GGACGCGGGGGAGCGGCGGACGCTGCAGGAGCTGCTGCTGCGGGTGCACCACGGGATGGGGGAACGGCGTGGCGGCCCGTGAACAGCCGGGCGGCTTGACCGGCTCAGGAGGTGGGCTGCCCCGGGCGGCGGGCACCAGCGAACTCGCCCGCCCAGCGCGGGACGTCGAGCACGTTCTCGACCCGGGCGACCAGGGTGCCGGTCCGCTCGGCGTGGATCATCGCGCCCTCGCCGACGTGGATCCCGACGTGGTGCAGGGGGGCGTCGGGGCGGGAGAAGAAGAGCAGGTCGCCCGGGGCGAGCGCGTCGCGCTCCACCGGGGCGCTGAGGTTGAACTGGGCGACGGTGTAGTGCCCGAGCTCCACGGTGCCGTGGCTGGCCCGGTACCAGCAGTAGAGCGACAGGCCGCTGCAGTCGAAGCCGACCGTCTTCTCGCCCATGCACACGCCGTTCAACCAACCGTTGTCCTCGTCGCAGAAGCCGAGGCTCGCGCCCAGCCGGTCGCCGCCACCCCAGGCGTACGGCACGCCGAGCTGGCTCGCGGCCACGGCGGCGGCCCGGCGGCCCAGCGCTGCGGCCGGGGCGGGGTGACGGTCGAGAACAGCCGGTCGTACTGGCGCAGGACATCGAGGTGCTCACGGCCGCGGGGCGGGCCCACATCACGTGGGAGAGGAAGACCGCCGCGGTCACGCCGAACAGCACCC
>NZ_JBHVEU010000105.1:0-22077 GCF_042802075.1 Kitasatospora sp. NPDC057518 | reverse complement strand
GATCCAGGCCGTACCGCCCGCGCCACCGCCGGCCGGTGGCGCGGGCGGTACGGGGCACCGGCCGTGCTGCTCGCCCCGTTCCTCCTGCTCTTCACCGCGTGCACGCTGATCCCGATCGGCTACGCGATCCGGCTCAGCCTCTTCACCGAACACCGCTCCGGCCTCGGCTTCGGCGACGCCGAGACGGTCTTCACCGGGCTCGGCAACTACACCCGGGCACTGTCGGACGCGGCCTTCCGCGGCGGCTTCCTGACCGCCGCCCAGTACTGCCTGATCTACATCCCGCTGATGACCGGCCTGGCGCTCGTCCTGGCCCTGCTGCTGGACTCCACGCTGGCCCGCGCCCGGCGCTTCTTCCAACTGGCGCTGTTCATCCCGCACGCCGTGCCCGGCATCATCGCCGCGCTGCTGTGGATGTACCTCTACACCCCCGGCATCAGCCCCGTACTGGACGCACTGGAGTCCCTGGGCACCCAGCCCGACCCGCTCGGCCACCCGCTGCCCGCCGTCGTCAACATGGCGCTGTGGCAGTGGACCGGCTACAACCTGGTCATCTTCTACGCCGCGCTGCAGGCCGTCGACCGCTCCGTGCTGGAGGCCGCCGTCGTCGACGGCGCCGGGGAGCTGCGCACCGCCCTGAACATCAAGGTGCCGCTGATCCGGCCCTCGATCGCCATGGTCGGCCTGTTCACCGTCATCGGCTCGCTCCAGCTGTTCACCGAGCCGATGATCCTCTACGGCACCTCACCGGGCGTCACCTCCTCCTGGACCCCGAACATGTACGCCTACACGGCCGCCTTCGAACGCCACGACTACGGGCTCGCCGCTTCCGCCTCGGTGCTGCTGGCCCTCGCCGCGGCGGGGCTCTCCTTCGCCGTCACCCGGCTCACCCGGGGCCGCTCCGACCGCCGGCGGGAGGCCGACGCATGACCACCACCGCCACCCGCCCCAGCGGCGCCCCGCCCCGCCGCCCGGCCCGCGCCGCCCGGCCGCGCCGCCCCTGGACACTCTCCAAGACCGCCGTCAACGGCACCCTGGTCCTGGCCACCGTCTACACCCTGTGGCCGCTCGGCTGGCTGCTCACCGCCTCCGCCAAGAACACCGCCGACCTGCTCGGCGGCAACGCCCTGGGCGCCGACAACTTCCGGCTCGGCCAGAACCTGCACGACCTGGCCACCACCGGCGGCGGCATCTACTTCCGCTGGTACCTGAACTCGCTGCTGTACGCCGGGATCGGCTCGCTGCTGTGCGCGCTGGTGTGCGTCGCGGCCGGCTACGCCTTCCACGTCTACCGCTTCCCCGGCAAGGAGAAGGTGTTCGGCCTCGTGCTGCTGGGCGTGCTGGTGCCCACCACCGCGCTCGCCCTGCCGATGTACCTGCTGGCCTCCGAGCTCGGCATCGTCAACACCTTCTGGGCGGTCTTCCTGCCCTCGCTGGTCAACCCCTTCGGCGTCTACCTGGCCCGGGTGTTCTGCGCCGGCTACGTGCCGAACGAGGTCCTGGAGGCCGCCCGGATGGACGGCGCCGGGGAGCTGCGGACCTTCTGGTCGATCGGGCTGCGGATGGTGATGCCCGGCTTCGTCACCGTCCTGCTGTTCCAGTTCACCGCCATCTGGAACAACTTCTTCCTGCCGCTGGTGATGCTCTCCGACAGCCGGCTCTTCCCGGTCAGCCTCGGCCTGTTCAGCTGGAACGCCCAGACCAAGGCCTTCCCCGAGTACTACCCGCTGGTCATCACCGGCTCGCTGCTCGCCGTCGTGCCGCTCGTCCTCGCGTTGGTGCTGCTCCAGCGGCACTGGAAGGCCGGCCTGACCGCGGGGAGCGTCAAGTGAGCCCGAACCCCGCCACCGCCGCGACCGGCACCGCCACCACGCCCGCCCCTACGCCCGACCGGGAGACCACCGTGCCCGACGGCCGGCCCGCCAGCCGCCCCCGCGCCGTCCTCGCCATGCACCGCGAGCTCGCCGGGCGCCTGATCGACCCGCACACCATGGCCCGGCTCACCGCCCTGGCCGACCTCGACCCGGCACTCGTCCTTGACGACTTCACCACCCCCGAGGCCCGCGCGGCGCTCGCCGACGCCGAGGTGATCGTCTCCAGCTGGGGCTGCCCGCCGATCGACGAGGAGGTGCTGGCCGCCGCCCCGCGGCTGAGCGCCGTCATCCACGCCGCCGGCTCGGTCAAACACCACGTCACCGACGCCTGCTGGCGCCACGGCCTCAAGGTCACCTCCGCGGCCTGGGCCAACGCCCTGCCGGTCGCCGAGTACACCGTCGCCGTCGTCCTGCTCGCCAACAAGCGGCTGCTGCCGATCCGTGAGGAGTACCGGCGCCGCCGCGCCCCCCACGACTGGCAGCTGGCGTACGGGGCGGCCGGCAACTACCGGCGCACCGTCGGCATCGTCGGCGCCTCCCGGATCGGCCGGCGGGTGATGGAACTGCTGCGCCCGCACGACCTGGACCTGCTGCTCCACGACCCGTACGTCGACCCCGCCGAGGCCGCCCGGCTCGGCGCCCGCGCCGTGGAGATGGACGAACTCTGCGCGGCCTCCGACGTGGTGAGCGTGCACGCCCCCGAACTGCCGGCCACCCGGCACCTGATCGACGGCCGCCGGCTCGCCCTGATGCGCGACGGCGCCACCCTGGTCAACACCTCGCGCGGCTCCCTGGTCGACCAGGAAGCACTGGTGCGCGAGGCCGCCTCCGGACGCCTCGACGCCGTCATCGACGTCACCGAGCCGGAGGTGCTGCCCGCCGACTCCCCGCTCTACGAGCTGCCGAACGTCTTCCTCACCCCCCACGTGGCCGGCTCGCTCGGCAGCGAGCTGCACCGGATGGCGGCCGCCGCCGCCGACGAGCTCGCCCGCTACACCGCCGGGCATCCGTTCGCCCACCCCGTCCTCGCCGAGGACGGACACCGCACCGCGTGACCCCGCGCCGCGCCCCCGTGCCGCGCGGCCCCGCAGCACGCTCCTCTCAGCACGTCCCTCGCACCACGTGCTCCCCGCACCAGCAACGAATCGGAGAACCCCATGCCCCGCAGGGTGATCGGCATCGTCATGAACGGCGTCACCGGCCGGATGGGCTACCGCCAGCACCTGGTCCGCTCCATCCTCGCCATCCGCGACCAGGGCGGCCTGCCGCTCGGCGACGGCGACACGCTGTGGCCCGAGCCGATCCTGGTCGGCCGCAGCGCCGACAAGCTCAAGGACCTCGCCGACCGCCACGGCCTCACCCACTGGACCACCTCGCTCGACGAGGCCCTCGCCCACCCGCTCGCCGAGATCTACTTCGACGCCCAGGTCACCCCCGCCAGGGAGACCGCGCTGCGCACGGCGATCGCCGCCGGCAAGCACATCTACACCGAGAAGCCCACCGCCGAGTCGCTGGAGGCCGCGCTCGACCTCGCCCGCCTCGCCCGCGACGCCGGGGTGTGCAACGGCGCCGTCCAGGACAAGCTCTTCCTCCCCGGCCTGCGCAAGCTCAAGCGGCTGGTGGACGGCGGGTTCTTCGGCCGGATCCTCTCCGTGCGCGGCGAGTTCGGCTACTGGGTCTTCGAGGGCGACTGGCAGCAGGCCCAGCGGCCGTCCTGGAACTACCGCGCCGAGGACGGCGGCGGCATGGTCCTCGACATGTTCCCGCACTGGCGCTACGTGCTGGACGGCATCATCGCCCCCGTCCGCTCCGTGTACGCGCACACCGCCATCCACATCCCCGAGCGGACCGACGAGCGCGGGCAGGTCTACCGGGCCACCGCCGACGACGCCGCGTACGGCGTCTTCGAGCTGGAGGGCGGCATCACCGCCCAGATCAACTCCTCCTGGGCGGTCCGGGTGGACCGCGACGAACTGGTGGAGTTCCAGGTCGACGGCACGGAGGGCAGCGCGGTCGCCGGGCTGCGCGAGTGCCGCTTCCAGCACCGCGCGGCGACCCCCAAGCCGGTCTGGAACCCGGACCTGCCGGCGACCGAGCCGTTCCGCGCGCAGTGGCAGCGGGTGCCGGACAACGAGGAGTTCGACAACGGATTCAAGGCGCAGTGGGAGCTCTTCCTGCGCCACGTGACCACCGGCTCCCCGTACCACTGGGACCTGCTGGAGGGTGCCAAGGGCGTGCAGCTCGCCGAACTCGGCCTGCGCTCCGCCCGCGAGGGACGCCGGATGGACGTCCCCGAGCTGTCCCTGTGACGGCCGCCGGCCGCATCCGGGCCGGCCACCGAGCACCCGGCCGCCGGGGAGACCCGAGCGCCCCGCAGCCGCCCGCCGACGAGACGAATGCGCTGACACCATGACCGAGATCCACCTGCCCGGCCACGGCCGGCTCCGGCTGCGCGAGCCCGCCGTCCTGCCCGCCCCGCCCGCCCCCGCCCGCTCGCGGACGGCCTTCGCCGCCGCCCACGTGGTCGCCGACCCGCTGGGCGACAACGCCCCCGGCGCACCCGCCGCCGTCGACTGGGACGCCACCCTCGCCTTCCGCCGACACCTGTGGTCGCTGGGCCTCGGCGTGGCCGACGCGATGGACACCGCCCAGCGCGGCATGGGACTCGACTGGCCGGCCACCCGCGAGCTGATCACCCGCTCCGGGGCCGAGGCCCGCGCCTGCGGCGGCCTGCTGGCCTGCGGCGTCGGCACCGACCAGCTCGCTCCCGGCCCCCACCCGCTGGACGCCGTCCGCGCCGCCTACGAGGAGCAGCTGACCGTCGTCCAGGAGGCCGGCGCGCAGCCGATCCTGATGGCCAGCCGCGCCCTGGCCGCCGCCGCGCGCGGCCCGGAGGACTACCTGGAGGTCTACGGCAAGCTGATCGCCGCCTGCGAGCGGCCGGTGCTGCTGCACTGGCTCGGCGAGATGTTCGACCCGGCGCTGGCCGGCTACTGGGGCTCCGCCGACCCCGACCCGGCCGCCGCGACCGTGCTGGAGCTGATCGGCGCGCACGCCGACCGGATCGAGGGCATCAAGGTCTCCCTGCTGGACTCCGACCGGGAGATCGCCCTGCGCCGCGCGCTGCCGGCCGGCGTGCGGATGTACACGGGCGACGACTTCCACTACCCCGAGCTGATCCGCGGCGACGAACACGGCCACAGCCACGCCCTGCTGGGCGTCTTCGACCCGATCGCGGCCACCGCCGCGGCGGCGCTGCGGGCGCTCGACGAGGGCGACCTCGACCGCTACGAGGAGCTGTTCGCGCCGACCGTGCCGCTGGCCCGGCACCTGTTCGCCGCGCCGACCTTCCACTACAAGACCGGCGTGGTCTTCCTCGCCTGGCTGGCCGGCCACCAGGACCACTTCACCATGGTGGGCGGCGCGCAGAGCGGACGTTCGGTGCCCCACCTGGTGGAACTGTTCCGGCTCGCGGACGCCGCCGCCGTGCTCCCCGACCCGGATCTCGCGGCCGACCGGATGCGTCGGCTGCTCGCCGTCGCGGGGGTGGCGGCATGAGCGGCGCCGGCGCGGCGAACGGCCTCGCGAGGCTGTCGCTCAACCAGATCACCACCCGGGGCTGGAGCCTTCCGGAGGCCGTGCGGGGCTGCGTGGACGCCGGCATCCCGGCCATCGGGCTCTGGCGCGACAAGGTCGCCGAAACCGGCCTGGCCCGCTCCGCGAAGCTGTGCCGGGACGCCGGACTCGCCGTCAGCAGCCTCTGCCGGGGCGGCTTCCTCACCGCCGACGGCCCCGAGCGGCGCCGGGCCGCGCTCGCCGACAACCTCCAGGCCATCGAGGAGGCCGCCGAACTCGGCACCGACACCCTGGTCCTGGTCGTCGGCGGCCTGCCGGCCGGCAGCCGCGACCTGGTCGGCGCCCGCGCCGCCGTCGCCGACCTGCTCGCCGAACTCGCCACGCACGCGGGCGACTTCGGTGTGCGCCTGGCGATCGAGCCACTGCACCCGATGTTCTGCGCCGACCGGGCGGTGGTCTCCACCCTGGCCCAGGCGCTCGACCTCGCCGCCCCGTACCCCGCCCGGCAGGTCGGCGTCGTCGTCGACAGCTACCACGTCTGGTGGGACCCGGCACTGCCCGAGCAGATCGCCCGCGCCGGTCGAGAGGGCCGGATCGCCTCCTACCAGGTGTGCGACTGGACCCTGCCGCTGCCCGCCGACGCCCTGCTCGGCCGGGGCCACGTCGGTGACGGCCACATCGACTTCCGCACCCTCACCGACCTGGTCACCGCCGCCGGGTACGAGGGCTGGATCGAGGTCGAGATCTTCAACCAGGAGATCTGGGACACCCCGGGCGAGCTGACGCTGCGCACCCTGATCGAGCGGCACCTGACGCACCTGGCCTCGCCGTGAGAGTCGTCGTCGCGCCCGACTCCTTCAAGGGCACCGTCACCGCCCGGGACGCCGCCCTGGCGCTGGCCGCCGGCTGGCGCTCGGTGCGGCCGGACGACGAGCTGCTGCTCCGTCCGATGGCCGACGGCGGGGAGGGCACCCTCGACGCGCTCGCGGCCGCCCTCCCCGGCGCCGTCCCGTACCCGGTCCCCGACTGCACCGGCCCCGACGGGGGGCCGGTCACCGGCCGCTACGCGCTGCTGCCGGACGGCACCGCGCTGGTCGAACTCGCCGACACCGGCGGCCTGCCGCTGCTCGGCGGCGCCCTCGCCCCGCTCACCGCCGGCACCCGCGGCACGGGCGAGACCATCGCCGCCGCACTGGACGCCGGCGCGCGGCAGGTGACCGTCGCACTCGGCGGCTCCGCGTCCACCGACGGCGGCGCCGGGCTGCTGGCCGCCCTCGGCCTGCGGCTGCTGGACGACACCGGCGCCGACCTCCCGGACGGCGGCGGCGCCCTCACCCGGGCCGCCCGGCTCGACCGCACCGCCCTGCGCGCCGCCCCGCCCGGCGGCGTCCGGCTGCTGACCGACGTGACCAACCCGCTGCTCGGCCCCACCGGGGCGGCCGCCGTCTACGGGCCGCAGAAGGGTGCCGACCCGGCCCGGATCGCCGTCCTGGAGGCGGGGCTGCGCCGCTTCGCCGACCTGCTCGGGGGCGACCCGGCCCTCCCCGGCTCCGGCGCGGCCGGCGGCACCGCGTACGGCCTGGTGACCGCCTGGGGTGCGCAGGTGGTCCCCGGCGCGGCGGCGGTGGCCGAGCTGACCGGCCTCGACGAAGCCCTCACCGGGGCCGGCCTGGTGATCACCGGCGAGGGCCGCTTCGACCGCACCAGCCTGCTCGGCAAGGCGGTCGGCGAGGTCCTCGCCCGCGCGGAGCGGGCCGGCGTCCCCGCCCGGGTCGTCGCCGGGGAGGCCTCCGACCCCGGCGCGCTCACCCTCACCGGGCTGTCCGGGGACCCGGCCGACGCCCGCCACCGGGCGGCCCACTGGCTCACCGCCGCCGGCGCCCGACTGGCCCGCGCGGCGCCTCCTTTCACCGTCTGACGACGTGGAAGGCCTCCCGCGATCCGGACCACGCGGCCGAGAAGGCCCGCGCCGAGCGCCTCCACCCGAGCACCTCCACCCGAGCGCCTCCACTCGATCGCCGACGGCGAGGTCATACCGAAGACGCCCACCGTCGTCCCGCCCGGCCCCCACCTCCCAGGAGGAGCTCCCCCCATGACCGCCGCGCCGAACCCCGCCCTGCTCTCCCGCCGCCGCCTGCTGCGACTCGCCGCCCTCACCCTCGGTGCCCTCCCCACCCCCGCCACGGCCGCGGCCGACGCCTACGACACCCTGCGCCTGCGCTGGCTCGACCTGCTCACCGGCACCGGCTTCGACCCGGCCACGGCCCCCTACGCCACCACCCTCGCCGCCCTCGGCGACCGGGCCCGCACCCAGCTCCAGGCCATGGCCCCGACCTCCACGTCCCTCTGGCCGGACCTCCCCCTGGGCACCGCCTCGGCGAACGTCACCGCCTCCCACACCCGCCTGCGCACCCTGGCCATGGCCTGGGCGCAGCCCGGCACCGGTCTGACCGGTGACCAGGCCCTGGCCACCGCGATCACCACCGGCCTGAACCACCTCAACACCACCACCGGCGCCTACACCCCCACGGCCACCGCCTACGGCAACTGGTGGGACTGGCAGATCGGCACCCCGCAGGCCCTCCTCGACACCTGCGTCCTGGCCCACGACCTCCTGCCGCCCACCCGGCTCTCCGCCCTGCTCGCCGCCGTGGACCGCCAGGTCCCCGACTCCCTGGTGTCGAGCTACACGGGCACCAGCACCGGCGGCAACCGGGTGGACCTGTGCCGCGTCCTGGCCCTGCGCGGAGTGCTGGGCCGCACCTCCGCCAAGCTCACCACCGCCACCACCGCGCTCTCCCCGGTCTTCCCGTACGTCCTGGCCGGCGACGGCCTGTACGCCGACGGCTCCTTCGTCCAGCACACCTGGGTGCCGTACACCGGCTCCTACGGGGAGGTGCTGCTCGGTGGCCTGAGCAGGCTCTTCGCCCTGCTGGCCGGTTCCGCCTGGCAGATCTCCGACCCGTCCCGGCAGAACGTCTTCGACGCCGTCACCGACGCCTACGCGCCCTTCCTCTACAACGGCCTGGTGATGGACGCCGTGAGCGGGCGGGCCGTCAGCCGGGGCCGCCAGAGCGGCGACCAGCTCCAGCTCCAGCAGGACGACCACGTCCGGGGCCACACCCTGATCGGCCACATCCTGCGCCTCGCCGACTCCGGCGCCGCCCCGGCCGCCCAGTCCGCCGCCTGGCGCTCCGCCGTGAAGGGCTGGCTCACCCGTGACCACTACCTGCCCTACCTCTCCAACGCCTACCTCGACGTCCCCGAGCTCGCCCGTGCCCAGGCCCTCCTGAACTCCGCCACCGCCGCCGCCCCCGAGCCGCTCGGCGCCCGGGTGTTCGCGATGGACCGCGCCGTGGTCCGCCGCTCCGGCTGGGCCGCCTCGCTCAGCCTCTGCTCCGCCCGCACCACCTTCTACGAGACCGGCAACGGCGAGCACCTGCGCGGCTGGCACACCAACAACGGCATGCTCTCCTGGTGGGGTGCCACCTTTGGCAACGGCCAGTACTCGGACGCCTTCTGGCCCACCGTGGACCCGTACCGCCTGCCCGGCACCACCGTCTCCGCCAAGCCGCTCGCCGACGCCGCCGGCGGCACCTGGGGCGCACCCCGCCCGGACTCCACCTGGGCCGGCGGCGCCACCGACGGCACCTACGCCGCCGTCGGCCAGGACCTGCGCGGCCTCTCCTCCACCCTGACCGGACGCAAGTCCTGGTTCCTGCTGGACGATGCGGTGGTCTGCCTCGGCGCGGGCATCAGCTGCACCGACGGCACCCCGGTGGAGACCGTCGTCGACAACCGCAACCTCGGCCCCGCCGGCACCCACGCCCTCACCGTGGACGGCGCCGCCCAGCCCACCACCCTCGGCTGGTCCCAGCGCCTCGACGGCGCCCGCGCCGTCGCCGTCGCGGGTTTCGGCGGCTACGTCCTGCCCGCCGGCACCACCCTGCGGGCGAAGCGCGAGGCCCGCACCGGCAGTTGGCACGACATCAACACCGGCGGCTCCACCGAGCAGCTCACCCGCCGCTACCTCACCCTCTGGTTCGACCACGGCACCAACCCCACCGACGCCGGGTACGAGTACCAGGTGCTGCCCGGCGCGACCGCCGCGGCCACCGCGGCCCGGGCGGCCGCCCCCACCGTCACCACCCTCGCCAACTCCCGTACGGTCCAGGCGATATCCGACTCCGCCTCGGGTGTCACCGCCGCCAACTTCTTCGCCGCCGGCACGGCCGGGCCGCTCACCGCCTCCGCCCCCTGCTCGGTGCTGGTCCGCGACACCGACAGCACCCGCACCGTCACCGTCGCCGACCCCTCCCGCCGGGCCGCCACCGTCACGCTCACCCTCGCCGGCACGGGCCGCCCCACCGAGGCCGCCGAAGGCGTCAGTGCGCTCTCCACCGAGGGCGCGGTGACCCTCCTGGTAGAGCTCGGCGGCGCCCAGGGCGCCGGCCGCACCATCACCCTCACCACCGCCTCCGGCGCCCCGGCGACCGCCACCGCGACCCTGCTCGACCCCACCCAGGACAGCTACGTCCGCGACGGCTCCTACGCCACCACCAACTACGGCACCGCCACCACCCTGACGGTCAAGAACACCAACACCACCGACAGCGGCTTCAGCCGGCGCGCCCTCCTCACCTTCGACACCACCGCCGTCCCCGGCACCGTCCGCCGCGCCGTCCTCTGGGTCCACGGCGCGGTCGCCGACTCCGGGGGCACCCTCGCCACCCTCCAGGCCTTCACCACCGCCCCCACCCCCTGGACCGAACCCGCCGTCACCTGGGCCAACGCCCCCGGCCTGGCCCAACCCCTCGGCACCGGCCGGATCTCCACCACACCCGACTGGATCCCCCTCGACGTCACCCCCGCCGTCACCCCGGGCAACCCCTCCCTCACCCTGGCCCTCTTCCAGCCCCTCGCCACCGTCGGCCTCGCCGTCAACCTCGACGCCCGCAGCCACACCACCTTCCACCCCGTCCTGGAGGTGATCACCTCCTGACCGGCCACCGCCGCACCATCGGGTCGCGGGACCGGGCGCATCCATGGACGACGAGACGCCGCTGCGGGGCCGGGCCTACGGAACCGACCACGACGACCCCGTCCCCGGGCACGTGTACCGCGAGCGTGTCGGTGGTCCGCTCGACGGCCTCTCCTGGACGTCACCGCCTGGGACGCCGACCGGCTTGCCGGCGGCGCCGCGCTCGCCACCGAGATCGGTCGGTACGGCGCCGGCGGGCGCGCCCACTACGAACCCCGCCCCGGAGATCCGTCGCGCTGGGACTGGGCGGGCGGCACCCCCTGACGGCGCGAGCTGCCATCCGGTGCGGCGACCACGGCGCCGCCGCACCGGTTCCTTCGTTGCCCTCGCCGGGCCTGCGGTCCGCGCACCGCCTACCCACCTCCGGGGCCCTGCCGGCCGTTGACCTCTTCGTCGGCCAGACCTGCGGTCGCCGGTCGACACCGCCCCGGTAGCGGGAACCCCCGACCGCCACCGGGTCAGGCCGCGCGCCAGCGCCGAAGCACCTCCACAGCAGCCAGGGTGTCGGGGTGCGGGTGGCCGAGGATGCGTTCGCGGTCGGCGACCACCCGCTCCCCGATGGCGATGGCCTCTTCGATGCGCCCGGCCGCGTAGTAGGAGGTGGCGAGGTTGGCGCGGGTGGTGAGGGTGTCGGGGTGCTGGTGGCCGAGGATGCGTTCGCGGTCGGCGGCCACCTGTTCCTCGATGGCGATGGCCTCTTCGATGCGCCCGGCCTCCTGGTAGTAGGTGGCGAGGTTGGCGCGGGAGGCAAGGGTCTCAGGGTGGTCTTCACCGAGGATGCGCTCCTCATCGGCGGCCACCTGCTCCCCGATGGCGATGGCCTCTTCGATGCGCCCGGCCTGCCAGTGTGCGGCGGCGAGGTTGGTGCGGGTGGTGAGGGTGTCGAGGTGGTCGGGGCCGAGGAGGCGTTCGGCGTTGGCGGTGAGGTGCTGCCAGTGGGTGGTGGCGGCCTGGTGGAGGCCGGCGTCGAGGAGGCTGGTGCCCGCCCGGCCGAGCAGGTCGTGGCTGTCAGGGTGCCAGAGGTGGTCGCCGGCGTGGCTGGTGAGGGCGGTGGTGTTGGTGCGCAGGGCGGCGGCGAGGGCCTGGTCGTGGTGGTCTTCGGCGGGCCAGGCCTCCGGCAGGGCGTCGGCGGCGGCGCGCACGAGGGGACCGCGGTGCGCGCGGGCGGGTGGGGTGTCGCGGACGGCGTGCTGGACGAGGCGGTGGACGCGCACCGTCCCCCACCCATCGCCCCGGTCGCCGGGGCCGTCGCTGCCCTGGTCGCCGCTGGGGTGATCCTCCCAGTCGGCGCCGGTCGGGGCGGGGCTGGGCCGGGGCGTACATCGAGACGGGGAGGAGGGCGCGGGCGGAGGTGGCCCAGGCGGCGTGGCGGCTGCGGGTGGTGACCACCGTCCGCCCCGCGGGCACCTCGGGCGGCCACAGCCCGGTCAGCGCGGCCGGGTCGGGAACGTTGTCCAGGACGATCAGCCACCGCCGCCCGCTGCCGCGCAGCCAGCCGAGGAAACCGAGGGCCGCTTCCTCGGCGTCCTGCCCGTCGTACTGGCCGGGTGCCACCTCGCGGGCGGCCTGGGCGTACGCGTTGGTGACGGCCCCGGCGGTGGTGGCGTTCACCCACACCACCAGGTCCACCGCCACCGGCCCCTGGTCCGCGATGCTGCCGTCCCCGGTGGCCCCGATGGCCCCGGCGGGGCTCACGCCGTCCGGGGGCGCAGCGGGGGAAGGGCCGCCCGGAGCCACCGGCCCGGGCCGTGCCGCGGCAGCCTCCGCTGTCGGGCCGCCGCCGGCCGCACCTGTCTCGCTGGCGGTGAGGGATGCCTGCCAGGTCTGGTGGGCGTGGTGGGCGGCGAGCTGGGTTTTGCCGACACCGCCGGTGCCACCGACACCCCGCCCTGGTACGCCGGGGCCGACCTCACCCTCGCCGACAACTCCCGCTGCTCCACCGGAATCCCCGGCTGGGTGAAGAACAAGCGCGTCCTGCTGACCGCCGCGCACTGCCAGACCAGCGGGCACGTCTACAACGGCCAGCGCGTCGTCGGGGAGGTCACCGCCCACGACACCGGCCTGGACGTCGCCGTCATCACGACCGACCAGGACACCGCGGCCCGCTTCTACAGCGGCCCCTGGAACAGCGGCGACTCCCGTCCGCTGTACGGGCCCGCGCGCCTGGACCCGGGCCAGTACGCCTGCTTCAGCGGCGCCGTGTCCGGCTTCCACTGCGAGCTGGAGGTCACGCGCGTCGGCGTCCACTCGCCGTCCGGGCGCACCGCCGCCACCGAAGTAAGGTCCCGCAGCGGGGGCGTCGCCGTCGCCCAGGGCGACAGCGGAGGGCCGGCCGTCGCCAACCCGCAGGGCGACTCCATGGCACCGGTCGGCGTCATCATCGCCGGGAACACCGACACCAAGACCCCCCTGCACCGGCACCGCCACCCAGACGACCTGCTTCTCGACCGGCTACTACACCCCGCTCGACCCGGTGACGGCCACGTTCGGTTTCTCGGCTCGGTGACACCCTCCGAAGCCGTCGACCCGCGCACCGTCGTCCTGCTTTGTTCTGCCGGTGCAGAACGAGGTGATCAACCCTGTGACAACGACCGGGCCCGTCGTCTACTGCTCCGCCCACCCGTACGGTCGCCTGCCCCGGGCACCGGGCGGGTGCGGACGGTCCGCGCCGCACCAGGTCCTCGATGCAGGCAGCGCCGGGCCGGGACGGCGTCCGATGGCTCGTCGACGACCGGGCTCTCCTCAGCGGCCGACAGCTGGCCGGCCCCCGTGTCGCGCACCTCGGCGGTTGCCGCCCCCGGCCCGGTGTCCGGCTCGCCCGGGGCCCGGCCCGGTCCGCTGCCGTACCGGGTTGTCGCCGGGTTCGCCGGGGGCCTCGCCCCGGCCGTCGTCGTGCCGGCGGTTGCCGGGCTCCGATGTCGGCCACCGGGGCCGTCCTGCCCGGGCTGCAACCGGCGTGAGGACGAGTGCGACTGGACGCCCGGCGCCAGCGACGGCACCACCCCCTGCCACGACTGCCGCAAGGAAGCCGACAACGCCCGCGAACGCGACGAGCTGCTCGCCGCCAGGGCGGCGAACGCGGCCGCGCGGCCCTGCTGCACCTGCCAGGGCTCCATCGGCGGTCGGCCGGGCACCATCACCGAGCTGCGCGCCCCGGCCGGGCCCGACCGCCTGGAGTGCCCGGCCTGCGACGAGAAGCGCCGCCCCGTCGCCCGGCCGCCGCCCGGGAACCGCTTGCCGTCCCGGCCATCGTCCTGGTGGTGCTCGCCGTCCCCTGTGCCGTCGGTCTCGGCCGCCCCCGACCGCCCTTCCTTGATGGCTCGCGCGGGCCTGGGGGCGGGCCGCCGTCCGTCGCTGCGCCGCGCAGTCTTGCCGGACGTCACCGCAGTGCCCACAACGAGCCCCAACGCGCGCTTGTCATTGGATAGTTGAGCGACCCACGATAGGTGGCATGACGCCAGAGGAAGTCCAGCGAATCATCACGGCCGAGGAAGCCCACATGAGGCGGCGCCTGGAGCAGATGGTGAGGGAACTCGGGAGGGACGCGGAACACAGCGCCCAGCGTCTCCGTCCCTGGGTGAACCGGGCGGCCACCCGTCGCGGGAAAGCAGTGCCGGAAGCCGTGAGCGCTCTGCTGGAGTCCAGCGCATGGCTCCGCCGGAACGCATGGCTGCCCAGTCTCAAAGGATGGCCTTCCTACAAACTGGACTTTCGTGGCGATGTATTCGAAATTTTCCTGGACATGGATTTCAGCCCGCACTTCACGGAGAAGGACAGGTGGAGGCTCGAAAATGATGACGGACGGTTTGTCCAGCGGAACATCGACATCGACTACGAACAGATGGTCGGCATAGCCGAAATCTGCCAGGAAGCCCGGGTTGTCGGGAATCTCTTGGAGGTCCCGGAAGAGGCCCATCCATCCCGGTACGGGAAGCTCCCCGACGGAGTGCTCGCCCGGTTCATCTCCGAAGACCTCGCCGAACGGATCGAAGCCGGCCGACGCCTCGCGGAACAGCTCGCAAGAGGAGCTTCGGGAGAAGAGACCGTAAGGTCCTGGGCCGAGCAGACGAGAGTCGTCTTGAGGCGCCTGGGGAGGGACGCGCCCCTGGACGGGATCGTGTGGCGATCAGAGCTCTGCGAGCACCCGGACATTGCCGACCCCGTAGCCCTCGGGCGATTGTACCTGTACTTCGGGCTGAAATATGTGGAAGAGGTAGCGATGCGAATTCCGGAATGGGATGAGGCATCCAGGCGAGGGCAACAGGCAGAATCGATCACGGTTTATGGGCCCGTCGGCGCCATCCGCAGCAATGTGACCAACAGCAGCCTCACCGTGGCCGAAACAATCACACACATCGGCGCCACCGCCGACGCTCTCGCCAACGCCGGACAACGCGATATCGCAGCCGCCGTCCGGGACCTCACCCAGGCCATCCGACAAGACTCGGGCCTCGAAGAGAGCCGACGCGCCGACCTCCTCGACCACGTCGCCGACATCGCCGACGCCGCCGCACAACCAGACCGCCCACGAGTGCTCAGCCGAGCCCGGCTAGCCATCGCCGCCCTCACCAGCGCCGCAGGCGCATCCACTCAACTGGCCCAAGCCGTAACCACCTGGCACGACATCTTCAACCAGTTCACGTAACCACCCCACAGCCCACCCTGGAACGACCCGTCCGGGGCGTCCTGACGCAGCCCCCGACGCCAGCCCCCCGGCCCCGCGTCGCCTCGACACCCCTTCGTCAGCCTGCCGCGCCCTGCCGACCGGTCAGCTCGCCGACGGGAGTCAGAGATACCCGAGCTGGAGCGCCGCACCGTCCAGGGCCTGGCGCCAGGTGAGGTCCGCATGGGCGTCGTAGAGGGCGCTCGCCCTTTCCACCAGCACCGCCGGCCGGTCACCCAGGAACCTTGTCGCGGCCTCCACCGCCTCGGCCCGGGTCATGTCGGGCCAGGCCTCGTAGAGGACGTGAGCGAGGGTCTCGATCTCGTCGGCGAGGGCCCGCTGTCCGGGCGTCAGGGTGCGGGTGCCCTTGCGGTACTGCCGGGTCGGGTCGTCTGCCACGCCCGCCACGATCTCACGGTCTCCACGGGCCTCCGCACGGACCGCTCGAACGTGGTATGGGGGAGGGGCCGGTGGAGCCGTTCCCGGGGGTCTGCCCGCTGTCCCGGCACCCCTGCCCGGGTCGGGGTGCCGTCCTGGGCGCCGTGTTCGCCACCGTCCGGGACACCGGCGCCGGGCCCTTGGAGGTGGCAGCGGGCCCCGCTCGCCGTCCCGGCCTGCCCTGGCCCGCCCGCTGCAGCTCCAGTGCCTGCTGCGCCCTGTCCCCCGCCGCGGCCCGACTCCACCCGCGTCCACCAGGAAGTGCTCCGATGGGCCTTCAGCCGCTTCGGCCCAACCGGCTGATCAGCACCGCCCGTTGCGACCCCGGGCCACGCTCGGGACCGGGCCCTGTGTACCCGCCGCCTCGACACTGGCTGGTGCCCCCGCCAGCGGGGAAGTGAGGGTCATTCCCACCACCCATCGACCTCCAGATCACAGTGGTAGCAGTCCATTGAGGCACTGTCGGCCAGGTCGAAGTGCAGCCTCGGATTCGCCTGGTGCATGGCCCGCTCGACGGTCTCGCACCCGTCGGCACAGCGTTCGCCCTCGGCGACCGGCTCACGTCGTAGCGGATGCACCGTGCACTTCGTGTACCGGCGAAGTGGGTCATGGTCGACCGGATCGGTGCACCCATTGGGACACGGCCAGTTCTGCGCCGCAGTAGGGGTGCAGCGGACACAGTCCTCCGGAACTCGTTGGTGTGGGCATTGGGAACGGGGAGGAAAGTCCCGGCCGTTGCGCGGGCAGATGAGCCCGAGGTTCCGGTAACGGGAGTAGAGGTTGCGCGCGCAGTTGTAGCAGTTCCCTTTCAGGTACCACTGCGGCTCCTCGGCGCCGACCCGTGCCTGCACAGGCAGTCTCCTCTTGCAGATCGTCGTCAGGCCGTCGAATGTGAAGTGCCTGGTCTGCGTGCTCCACCAGGTGATCCGGATCGGCTGGTCATCAGTCGTCACAGTCACAGCGCTCTCTTTTCGCGTATCCACCGCAGGCGCCCCCGGCGGACGCCCCCTGCCATGTCAAACGATCGCGGCCCCGATCCGATCCGGCAGGCGTTCGGCGACCTCACGCTGCACGGCCTGGTCGCCTCCGACGGCAACACCAAGGACCGGCACAAGACCTGGCGGCTGGAGGGCACGGCTGGACTAGAGGCGGCCAGGCACGTCCTCGGCCTGCCCCGCTCTGACATGGGCGGTATTGCTCGGGGAGGGCGTGGACTACCCGAGGGGCCGGACACCGGCCGAGATGGTCGCGGACCTGGAGCCGGTGGTGGCGGTCCTGGACCTGGACGGCCCGGCGGTACGGGCCGCAGCCACCGGCCTGGCCCTGAACCGGCGGCAGGCCGGTACCGAGGCAGTGCTCACCGAGGTCTTCGCGCGGTGGGTCCGCCTCGGGGTCCCGCTGTAGAGCGCAGCAGCGCCCTGTGTCGTGTCGGACGGTAGGTCGTCCGGTTGGTTCGGCGACGGTCGGGTTCTCCTTGGAGGCCGGCGGCTGGTCGGCCTCCGCGTCGCGCACCTCGGCAGTTGCCGTGCCGCCCCGCCCGGCGTCCGGCTCGCCCGAGGCCCACCCCGGTCCGCTGCTGCACCGGGTCGTTGCCGGGCTTGCCAGGGCGCCTCGTCCCGGCGTCGTCGTTCCGGCGGTTGTCGGGCTCCGGCGTCGGCTGCCGGCTTCGCCGTCGGGGCCGTCCTGCCCCCGCTGCTGGCCTCGCCGTCGGGTTGCCGTCCGGCTCGCCCCGGTGACGTCCCGTCCCGTCCGCGCCGGTGCCGTCGTTGTGACCGCGGTCCGCCGTGCTGCGCGCGGTCGCTGCCGGGTGGTCACCATTGGTCCCCGGTCGCCGCGACCGCTTGCTGCGCCGGGGTTTGCCCCGCCCTGCTGCGTCCTGCCCGCTGCGTCGCCAGCCTTCGGTGGCCGCCGTCCGGCCGCCCGCCGCTCTGCCGCTGTCGGCCCTCTCGCCGCCTGCCGGCCGTCGCCTGGCCTGTTCTGGTGGGGCTGTGCCGCACGGGTGGGGTTGGTTTCGTTACGGGTGGGGTTGTGGTGGATCGTCCTGTGGTCCCGTCACGGTGCCGTTCCCGGTGCTGTTCCTGGTGGTGTTCGCGGTGCTGGTTCTGGTGGTGTTCCAGGTGTTCTCGTAGGCGGCGAGGGCAGCCCGTAGGCGCCGGCCTTGGGGGGTGTCGGGCAGGCGGAGCCGGCCACGGCGGTGGGCGAGGTCGGCGGTTGCCTGGCAGGCGGCGGGGAGGACCGTGGTGTTGTCGGCGGCCAGTGCCGCGGTGTGCCAGTAGAGCTGTCGTTCGACGGCTTTCGACAGGCCGGACGTCGGGTCGCCGACGAGGGCCCGGGCGGCGGTGGCGAGTTTGGCTTCGGCGGCCGCGAGCGCGTCGTGGCTGTCGGGTGTCGGCGCGGGTACCACCGCGGTGTCGGCCCGCCCGCTGTCGGTGGCGGGCCCGTCCCCGGTCGCCGCGAGCGCGTCGTCGTCCCGGCCCCGTCCGGGGGCGGGGTCCTTCTGCCGCTGCGCCCCGCCGTCGTAGTCCGGCCCGCTCTCCGGTTCGGCGTCCGGCGCGTCCGGCCGCTCGCGCGGCTCGGCGACGGCGTCGTCGCCGACCTCACCGACCAGGCCGGGGTCCGGCCGGGCGGCGGCGGCAAGCTCGTCCTCGGTGGCCGCGGGCGTGGTGTCGTCCTGTTCCTGGCCGGGGCCTGGCGGGGTGGTGGGTTCGGTCTCGGTGTCCTCCGGGGTGGTGGGGCGGGACCGGGCCGGTTCGGGGTGGGTGTGCGGGGTGCCGTCGTCGAAGACGACGGTGAGCTGGGCCCCGGCCGCCGTGGCCACCTGCCGTGTTCCGGTCGTGGTGGTCGTGTGCCGCGCCCGGGCGGTTCCGTCGTTGCCACCGGGGCCGGCGGAGCGGCGGGCCGGGCCGGGCTGCTCTGTGTTCGCCCCGGCGGCGCGGGTGGTCTTCCGGCCGGTCTCGCCTGGGGTGCCACCTGCCGGGTGGTCGGGAGTCTTCGGGCGGGCGCGGCGGCAGGTGGGGAGGAGTTCGTCGTAGGCGGTGGTGGTGGGCAGGGGGCGGGTGTCCGGGGGCAGGGCGGCCCGGACCCGTACCGGTTCGGCGGCCGGCGCACGGCCACGGTCGGGGCCTTCACCGCGGCTGGGGCTTTCACCGTGGCCGTGGTCGCCGTCCGGGATCGGGGCGTCCGGCCTCGCCGTCGTCTCGTCCGCTCCGGCTCCGCAGGCGTTCTGGAAGGCGGTCAGCAGGTTCTCGGGGACGGCCTGCTGGCCGTGGACCTGCGCGCGCTTGCCGCGCCCGGCGGGGGCCGGCGCCGCCGCCAGGGCGGAGGCGGCCGTGTCGCCCTGCCGCTCGCGGGCCGCCTGGTTGAGGGCTGGCGCGGGGAGTCCGAGGAGGGCGAAGGCGCCGTCGAGTGCGGCCTGGGCGGCGCGTGCGTGCCGGACGAACACCGCCGCCTGGCCGCCGTCCAGGCCCTCCAGGACCTGGCGTGCCTGTTCGTCGCCGCCGAGGCGGGCCAAGAGGGTGCGGGCCTCGTCCCGTAGGGCGGGGAGTTGTTCCTCGAGGCGGCGTCGGCGGTGTTCGGCCTGGCGGCAGGCGGGGCTGCAGTGCAGGGCGGGGCGGCCGGTGGCCGCCTTCGGCAGGGGCCGGCCGCATCCCGGCCGTGTGCAGGCCGGCCCGGTGCTCGAGGGTTCCGTCACATGGAGGATTCTGACGGAACGTCGGCCGGGTCGGGAAGCGGGCCCCGGCGCGTGAGGCCCGGCCGCGCGCCGTCCCGGCCCCGCCCGCCCCCCGGTCTGGGCCGTGCCGGGGTGGTTGCGTTGCCGTCTCCTGGTGACGGAACCACCCGAAGCTCGCTGGGTGTGACCTGTTGGTGTTGTGGGGCGTGGAATGGCCCCACAGGCCGGGTTGTCTGGACCTTTGGTTGTGCCTGTTGGGGATGTTCGCGGGGTCGGTGTGGGGTGGGGTTTGGTTACTTTGTGTGGTGGTGGGTGGGATTGGGGGTCGGGTCGGCCGCTGGTGGGGCTGGTGGGGTTTTGTTGGGCGTGTTTTGGGGGTGAATTCCGCCGGGTATTCCGTGCTGCTGCTTTTATGGATTCGCTGCCTGTGGTGGTCTGAATTCGGTTTGGGATTGTGGTTGGCGGGGTGGTGGCGGGGGTTGGTGTTCGGTTTCGTCTGGGGGTGGAGCCGCCGGGCCCCGTCTGGGTCGTTCCGGCCTGCTGTGCCCTGCCCGCCCGCTGCGCCGCCGTCGGCGACGGGCTCGTCTCCGGTGGCCGTGCGGGCCGCTCTGCGCCGTCGTCTGGGCCTGCTGCGCCCCTGCTTGGCCGCCGCCGTCCCGGGTCCGCCGCCCGGGCTCCGCCCCGTTCGGGGCCGTGCGCAGGTCGGGGGTGGCCGTTAGGGCCCCTTTGCGTCGTCGTCGCCGTCCCGCCGTGCTGGCCGCGGTCCGGGGCCGTGCCCGTCCGCTGCGCCGCTCGCTGGACGGGTGGGTGGCCGTCAGGCCGCCCTGGTGGGGGAGGTGGGTCAGCGGCCAGCGAGGTGGCGGGAGGTGAGTTCGACGTCCTGGAGCTGGGTGGTGGTCAGGCGCCGGGCTTCCCAGATGACCGTGGCCACGTCGGCGGCCCGGGTGTGGAGCGGCGGCAGGTCGTCGGGTAGGTGGATGCCACCGAGTGCTGCGAGGTCGGGGGCGGGGATACCGAGCACGCCGGCGAAGCCGGCTACCAGCTCGGAGGTTGCTTCGACGGTGCCGCGGCCGACCCCGCCGATGGTGGACGGAGACAGGTAGATCCGTCCGTCGGTGACCGCGTACAGGGCCCTGACCGTGCTTGGCCAGGTGAGGTTCCGGCTGTGGGCGAGCCCCAGGAGCGCCGCGCCGAAGCCCGGCTCGTACCGGTGGTACGGCCGGTCGACCCCGCCACGCCCCTCACGCCGCACCAGGGGCTGCGCCCGGATCGCGTCCAGCAGCGGTCGCCGGTTCTCGGCGGGCATGACCATCGTGTTGTAGACGACGGTGCTGATCGACCAGTTCGGGTTGCGGGTGATCGGTGTCAGGTCGTCGGGCACCGGTTGTCCGGCGAGGACGAATAGGTCGGCGGCGTGCAGGCCGAGTGCCGGTCCGAGGTCTCTCAATAGCCGTCCGGTCGGTGGCTGCCCGCCGAGCACGGCTGGCAGCTCTGCCGGGTCGGTGCCGGCCGCCGCCGCGAGCGTGGCGGAGTCGAGCGCCCGGTGGCCCGTCAGGTGCGCCAGCAGTGCGCCGAACCGCAGTAGGCCTGCCATGCCGTCAGCCTAACGACGGCCGATCCGCCGTTTCGGAGGGTCGTCTGGATCTGCGGGTTCCCGCCGCCGCGCCCCGCCGTCCCGCCGTTGGGGTGGCCGCCGTCCTGGTCGGCCGCCAGGCCGTCCTGCTGCGCCCGTCTCGGCCGTCCGGCCGCTGTGCCCGTGCCCGTCCTGGCCGCCCGGTGCCGTGCCCGCTGCGCCTCGCCTTGGCCGCCGTCCTGGTCCGGTGTTCGGTTTGGTGTCGCCACTTCGGGAATTGCCCGGGTGACGCTGGGCGGGATTTCCTGGGTGGTCTGGAAGGGCGGTCGCCGTGTCGTCGTGGAGGGCCGTAGGCCCCTTTCCGGCATGCCTGAATTTGATTCCCCGCCGCTGCGCCCCGGAAGGGTTTCGGATTGCGGCCAAAAGGGAGCAGGAGGGAATTCTGATTCCCGCCGTGATTGCGGCCGGATAGAGTGGGCATGGACGGTTTCCGCGAGGTTGCCTGTTCGCCTCTGGCGCCCGCCAGGGAGCCGGTAGGATAGAGCTTCATGGAAGCCGGGAAAACGCGCTAAGAATGCCGCCGAATTCACTTCGAATTCCGGCCCGGAGTCTGCGGTTGAGGGCCCGCCAGTCACCGCCGTGCGGGGCGCCCGTGAGGGCCCGCCACCCGGTGCCGGGGAGGCCGAGCCGGGGCCGATGCCCGGAGGTTGCTCCCGAGGGCCGCAGGCCCCGCCCCAGGGGCGCCGGATGGGCCGTCGGCCCAGCAACCAGGCGGCTGACCGGCCATCGGCCGGGACCGGCGGAGGGCCCCCGGGGGTGGGGTTGTGACTGATACCCGAAGTCCGCGCCACATCGTCAACGCCGAGGGCCGCAGGCCCCGGCCGGCACTCCCGCCCGTCCGGAGGGATGGGCCGCTACCCGAATTCCGCGTCACATCGTCAACGCTCACCCCCGGGCGCAGCCCGGGAAACCCCCGCCAGTCAATCGGCCCGTAGGGCCGTGAAAGCACCAGTCCAACAAGGCAAGAATGCCGACCGGTTGACGGGCCGTAGGCCCGGGACAATGCCCCGGGATTGGCGGAGCGCAGCGACGCCCCACGCCCTCCCCAACGGTGCGTGCCGTGCCCACGAATTCGCCGCCGGCGAATTCCCCCCACCCCCCCCCCCCCCCCCCCGCCGCCCCCCCCCGCCCCCCCCCCCCCCTGACCGCCGTGCCGCTGGCGCAATATCACAAATACCAGCC
>NZ_JBHVEU010000104.1:0-22114 GCF_042802075.1 Kitasatospora sp. NPDC057518 | reverse complement strand
CGCAACACGACCCACCCCCACAGACAGCCAACCCGCCCCGACCGGCACACACTTACTGTCCCACGCCCAACCCAACCGACTTCGCCAGCAGAGTCGCCCGGCCGACTTCCCGTGCACGGCGCCGGCAGTCTGCCCTTTGGGGACAGGAGGTGCTTCCCCCGCCAAGGGTGCCCGGGCTCTGTCCCCGGGCGCCCGGGCCCGGGAGACTGCGGGGGAGACCGCCCCTGCAACCTGTGAGGTCGAGCCGTGATCGGCGCCACCGCCACTCCCCGCTCCGCCCGGCGGCCGGCCCGGGCCGCCCTCGCGGCGCTGCTCGCGCTCGCGACGGCCCTGGTGACCCTGGCCGGCGCCGCGCCCGGAGGGCAGGGCGCCGCCGCGGCCCCGGCGGCCGCGGTCGACCCGGCGGCCGGGCGGATCGTCTTCGCCGGCACCGACCACCGCGGCCTCGGCCGGGTGACCGGCATGACGGACAGCGCCCCGTTGTTCGGGCCCGGCCCGATCCACTTCGACCGGGACCCGTCCGCCCGCGGCGGCGAACTCGTCTTCACCAGCCTGCGGGACGGCCCGCTGCCCCAGGTGTACCTGCGCGACGCGGCCGGCGCGGTGCACCGGCTCACCACCGGCATGGACACCGCCCACCCCGCGCTCGCCCCCGACGGCAAGGGCGTCGTCTTCGAGGCCCTGGAGCCCCGCGCCGGGGACGCCGGCCCCCGGCACGTCCTGTGGGCCGTCAACCGGGACGGCAGCGGCCTGCGCCGGATCACCGAGGGCGCGGCCGACGAGACCCACCCGACGGTCTCGCCCGACGGCAAGTGGATCGCGTACTCCTGCGACGGCGAACCGTCGCACCGTCAGATCTACCTGCGGCCGTTCGAGGGCGGCGCGCCCGTCAAGGTCACCAGCGTGACCAGCGGGGACGCCGTCGACCCGGCCTGGAATCCGGTGAACGACGACGCCCACCGCAACGAGATCGTCTACACCCGGGACGAGGGCGCCCAGGGCCGCACCCTGGTCCTCACCTCGCCCACCGGCGGCGAGAAGGCCTTCTTCCCCGGCACCGGCTCCACCTGGAAGACCGGCTCGGCCGGCTGGATGGCCGACGGCAGCGGGGTGCTCTTCCTCAGCGCCGACCTGCTCGACCCCAACGACCCGACCCCGCAGCCCGACCCGTCCCGGCCGCCGGTGGTGAACCTCTACCGCGCGCTGACCTGCAACTGCGAAGCGCCGAAGGTGCTCTACCGCGCCAACCGGCTGATCGCCACGCCGACCTGGCTGGGCACCCAGACCGAGGGCGGCCCCGTCGTCGAGCAGACCAGCGCCTCCGGCGCCAACGTCGCCGACGTCGAGGACGTCCTCCCCGACGGCTCCGACCCGCGCGACCTCGGCATCAGCGTGCTCCGCGAGGACCCGGCCGCCGCCGACAACACCAGCACCGACCCGGGCGCCGACCCGCTGTTCCACCCCCGCCCCGGCTTCGACCCCTGGTACGAGCGCCAGACCTACACACCCGACGGCCGCCGGATCGTGGTCACCCGCTACGAGGACGGCCCGGCCGGACGGATCCAGCGGATCTGGACCGCCGACGGCGACGGCGCCGACCCGCAGCCGATGAACCTCGCCGGACGCGGCCCGAACGACCGCGACACCGACCCGTCGATCTCCCCGGACGGCCGGCTGATCGTGTTCAGCCGCAGCACCCCGGCCACCGGCCAGGACCCGGCCCGGCCCGGGCGGGTGCTGGTCGCCGAGGTCGCCACCGGGAAGATCATCGGCACCGTCCGGCCGCCGGCCGGCCAGCAGGGCGCCTCCGACGGCCAGCCGTTCTGGTCCCCCGACGGCAAGCTGATCGCCTTCTCCCGGACGGCGGTGGTCAACGGAAACGCCGGCAACCTGCACGTCTGGACCGTCACCGCCGACGACCTCACCCGGCAGACCGACCTCAGCCGGACGGCCTGCCCGGGCAACTGCGACGTCATCGACGACAGCCCCGCCTTCGCCCCCGACGGCCGCCGCATCGCCTTCAACCGCAAGGCCGGTGACGGCGGGAACAACCAGCAGGACGGCGTCGTCGTCACCTCGCCGACCGGCGAGGACTGCACGGTGGTCGTGCCCACCGGGCTCGGCCAGGGCGCCTGCACCCGGCCGCTGCCCGACCGCCCCACCACCGGGCCCTTCCAGCCCCGCGACGTCGCCTGGACGGCGAACAGCGCGCAGCTGGTCCTGACCTCCCGCCGCGCCGCGCCACCGAACTCACCGGAGGGGCTCAAGGTCTACGACTTCGCGACCGCCAAGCTCACCGAACTCGACTGGCGGCTGCCGGGCCGCCAGAAGGAGCCCGCCGTCCAGCAGTCCGTCGACCTGGCGATCAGCGTGCCCGAGCGGACCCCGGCCGTCCCCGTCGACGGCAGCACCGAGGTGACCGTCACCGTCACCAACAAGGGCCCCGCGCCCTCGCCCGGCACCGCCCTCACCGTCTCGGTGCCGACCGGCGCCCGGCTCGACAAGCTGACCACCCCGACCGGGACGTGCGACGCGGCCGCCCTGCGCTGCGAACTCGGCACCCTGACCCCGCGCCAGGTGGTCCGGATCAAGGCCACCCTGGTCGGCACCAGGCCGGGCGTCCCGGACTTCGGCTGGACCGTCACCGGGACGGTCGTCGACCCGTACCCCGACGACGACTCCGCCCGGACCTTCCTACCGGTGCTGGAACCGTCGACCCCCTCGCCGAGCCCGAGCCCGACCCCCTCGCCGACCGCGACGCCCACCCCGACCCCGACACCCACCCCGACCACGACCCCGCCCCCGACCGTGGCGCCCAGCCCCGCACCGCCGCCGCCCCCGGCCCCCGCCCCGGCACCGCCGCCGCAGGCCGGTCCGGAGATCACGGTCGGCGCCCAGCCCAACCCCGGCTACGTCGGCGGCCGCGTGACCGTCAGCTACACCGTGCGCAACACCGGCCAGGCCCGCGCCACCGGACTGCGCCTGACCCTCGGCCTGCCCGCCGGCGTGCCCACCGGGGCCCTGCCCCCCGGCTGCCGCAACGGCACCTGCACGGTGAGCGACCTGGCCCCGGGCCGCAGCGCGGTCGTCCGGGTGGTGCTCTCACCCGTCGCGGCGCTCGACACCACCATCACCGCCGAGCTCACCACCACCGGCACCGACGCCACCCCCGGACCGCACCGGGCCGGCACCCCGCTGCGCATCCTCCAGCCCCGCATCGTCGCGGTGCCGCCGATCGGCAAGCCCGGCTTCGTCACCTCGGTGCGCGGCGTGGACTTCCCGCCCGGCGCACCCGTCCGGTTCACCTGGCAGCCCGGCATCACCGCCGAGGCCGCCCCCACCCGCCCGAAGGGCGACGGGACCTTCGCCGGCCAGCTGCTCATCCTCCCCAAGGACGAGACCGGGCCGCGCACCATCACCGCCGAAGGCCCCGGATTCTCCCCGGTGACCTGCCCCTTCCTCGTCGTCGAGGGCAGCATCGGCCCGCCCGGGGAGGTGGAGCGCCGGTGATCCACGAGGTCGACGAGGCGCTGCGGCAGCTGCTCGCCGAGACCGGGCTGCCCGAACGAGGCATCGAGGTCGTCTTCGACGCCCCCACCCGGGACTTCGCCGCCCGGCGCAACGCCCCCACCGTCAGCGTCTTCCTGTACGGGCTCCGCGAGGACACCGGCCGCCGACAGGCCGGCACCGTCGCGGAGCACGACGCGGACGGCCTGGTGACCGGCCACCGCCCCGCGCCCCGCTGGTTCGAACTGGCCTACCTGGTCACCGCCTGGACCAACCGGCCGCAGGACGAACACCGGCTGCTCGCCGAGGTGCTGCAGTGCCTGACCGCCACCGACACGCTGCCAGCCCGGCTGCTCACCGGCACGCTCGCCGAGCTCGGACTGACCGTCGGACTGGACATCGCGGGACGCGACACCGGCCTGCCGTCGGTGTCCGACGTCTGGTCCTCGCTCGGCGGGGAGCTGCGGCCCTCCGTCGACCTGCGGGTGCTCGCCCCGCTGCCCGGCGGACGCACCCCGGCCGGACCGCCCGTCACCGAGGGGCTGGTGCTGCGCGCCGGCGACACCACCCCGGCGGGCCCGCCGCCCGCCGACGGCCCGGGCCGCCGACTGCGCTACCAGGACGCCACCGACCCCGGTCCTGACGGCTTCGCCGCGCCCCGCGACCGCGAGCTGCCGCCCGGCCGCCGGCCGAGGGGCAGGGCGCGATGAGCGTGGACCTGGACGAGGGGCAGGACGCTGTGAGTGTCGACCTGGACGAGGCGGTCGACGGTGCGCCGCCCGGCCACGACCACCTCTGGGAGCGGCTGCACCGGGTCGAGCAGCGGGTCCGCGCCGCGGTGCGCGAACGCCGCGCCGACGACCCCGACCCGGACGACCCGTACCGCGGCCAGTACCTCGGCCCGGACGCGGTGGAGCGCATCCTGGCGGCCTCCGCCACCGTGCACCGCGCCGCCACGGACCCTGGCGACGGGCCCGCGCCGCCGCCCGGCTCCCGGCTCGGGCGGCTCACCGCCGCCTTCGGGCTGCTCCCGGTGGACCTCGACCTGCTGCTGGTGGCGCTCGCCCCCGACCTCGACTCCCGCTTCGAACAGCTCTACGGCTACCTCAACGACGACCTGACCCGCCGCCGGGCGACCATCGGCCTGGCCCTCGACCTGTGCGGACTGCCCGGCGCCGGCGCCGGCCGCTTCCGGTTCTCCGCCCGGTCCCCGCTGGTCGCCGGCGGCCTGCTGGAGATCACCGAGCCGGACCGCCCGCTGCTCTCCCGCATCCTGCGCGTCCCCGACCGGGTGACGGCCCACCTGCTCGGCGACGACGAGCCGGACGGCGCGCTCGCCGGGCTCGCCCACCGCGCCGGTCCCG
This sequence comes from Kitasatospora sp. NPDC057518, assembly GCF_042802075.1. Classification (NCBI taxonomy): domain Bacteria; kingdom Bacillati; phylum Actinomycetota; class Actinomycetes; order Kitasatosporales; family Streptomycetaceae; genus Kitasatospora; species Kitasatospora sp. NPDC057518. The sequence goes on along the minus strand of NZ_JBHVEU010000104.1, from coordinate 17,243 downwards.
GGCCCCGCCTCCAACGGCCGGACGAGCGGCTGCGCGCGCTGGCCGCCGACGGCGGACTGGTGCACCTGCTGGACCGGGGCGGGCACGCCGGCCCGCTCGCGGTGGCCGCCCTCGCGGCCGACGGCCCGCCGCCGCTGGTGGTCGACGCCGCCGCGCTCGCCGCCCGCCGGCCGGAGGGCACCGTCCGGGTGCTCGCCCGCGAGGCGCGGCTGGGCGGGGGCGGCGTGGTGCTCGGACCGCTGGACCGGCTCGAACCCGAACGGCCCGAGCGGGCCGCGCTGTTGCGCGAGCTCTGCGCGGAACTCGACGGCGTCGCGCTGGTCGTGCACGGCCCCCAGGTCTGGGACCCGGCTTGGGCGGCGCGGAGCCCGGTGGTGGTCACCGTCCCGCCGCCGGAGGAGCACGACCGCGCCGGGCAGTGGGCCCAGGCGCTGGGCGGGCAGCCGGGCGGCGAGCTGAGCGAGGACCTGGCCGAGGCCGTCGCCGCGTACCGGCTGGACCAGGAGCAGGTGGCGCGCGCGGCCTCGGTGGCGGCCCGGACGGCGGCCGCCGAACACCGCCCGGTGCGGGCCGAGGACCTGCGGACGGCGGTGCGGGCGCAGAACGGCGCGGGCCTGGCCCGGCTCGCCCGCCGGATCGAACCCGCGGTCGGCTGGTCCGACCTGGTGCTGCCCGCCCCCACCGCGGGCCGGCTGCGCGAACTCGTGCTGCGGGCCCGGCACCGCGACCAGGTGCTCGGGAGCTGGCGGATGCGCCCGGGCGGCGGCCGGGGCAACGGGGTGGTCGCCCTGTTCGCCGGGGAGTCCGGCACCGGCAAGACGATGTCCGCCGAGGTGGTCGCCGCCGAACTCGGCATGGAGCTGTACGTGGTGGACCTCGCCACCGTGGTGGACAAGTACATCGGCGAGACCGAGAAGAACCTGGAACGCATCTTCACCGAGGCCGCCCAGGTCAACGGCGTCCTGCTGTTCGACGAGGCCGACGCGCTGTTCGGCAAGCGCTCGGAGGTCAAGGACGCCCGCGACCGCCACGCCAACGTCGAGACGGCCTACCTGCTCCAGCGGATGGAGTCCTTCGACGGGATCGCGGTGCTGACGTCCAACCTGCGGGCCAACCTCGACGAGGCGTTCACCCGCCGACTGGACGTCATCGCGGAGTTCCCGCTCCCGGACGAGGCGCAGCGGCGCCGGCTCTGGGACCGCTGCCTGGGACCGCTGGTGCCCCGCGGCGACGACCTCGACCTGGACTACTGCGCCCGGAACTTCGAGCTCACCGGCGGCTCCATCCGGGCCTGCGCCGTCTCCGCGGCCTACCTGGCCGCCGGGACGGGTGCCCCGCTGGGCATGGCCCAGCTGGTCTCCGCGGTGGTCGGCGAGTACCGCAAGCTCGGCCGGCTGGTGCTGGCCAGCGAGTTCGGGCCGTGGCTGGGCGTCCTCGGCGACGCCGGGCACGGCTGAGCGCCTCCCGCGTGGCCGGCGGGCACGGCCGAGCACTTCCGGGGCGGCGGAGGCCGGTGGGTACGTACGGCGGTGTCCGCCGGGGGCAGCGGCATTGCCCCCGGTCCGGCACCTGGGGACATGTCCCCGGGTGCCGCCCGGGCAGCAGACTCGGGGGCGAATGACCGGCGAAAATGCAGGGCCAGCCGAAGGAGCGCGTATGCCGTCGTACCTCACCCCGGGCGTGTACGTGGAGGAGGTCCAGTCCGGTGCCCGGCCGATCGAGGGCGTCGGCACGGCCGTCGCCGCGTTCGTCGGCTTCGCCGAGACCGGCCCCTTCCACGAGCCCACACTGGTGACCAACTGGGACCAGTACGTCCAGCGGTTCGGCGGCTTCACCGAGGGCACCTACCTGGCCCACTCGGTGTACGGCTTCTTCGCCAACGGCGGCGGCTCCGCCTACGTCGTGCGGGTCGGCGACCCGGCCCGGCGGACGCCCGGCGCCGCCCCCGCCGTCACCGCGGCCCCGCCCGTCGAGATCGCCGGCTTCCTCTTCTCCGCCCTGCCCGGCGCGGGCGGCGAGGTGTCCGTCGAGGTCGTCGACGCGGAGGGCGAGAACGTCCCCGACGACCGGTTCCGGCTGCTGGTGCGCCGGGGCACCGAGGTCGTCGAGACGTACGACGTCTCGACCCGCAAGAGCACCAAGGGCTACGTCGTCACCCAGCTGCGCGAGTCGAAGCTGGTCGCCGTCGCCGAACAGCCCGGCACCGCGCCGAGCCGCCCCGAGCGCCGCGGCCACGCCCTGGCCGCCGCGCCCGCGCCCGCCGCGGCCCCGACCGGCCGGCTCGACCCCGCCGAGTACGTCGGCGACGCCGCCGCCCGGACCGGCTTCGGCGGCCTGGAGGCGATCGACGAGATCACCATGGTCGCGGTCCCCGACCTGATGAGCGCCTACCAGCGCGGCGACCTCGACGACGAGGGCCTGCGCACCGTCCAGCTGGCGGTGATGTCGCACTGCGAGCAGATGGGCGACCGGATCGCCGTCCTGGACCCGCCGCCCGGCCTCAACGCCCAGCGGATGCGCACCTGGCGCAACGACGAGGCGGGCTTCGACTCCCGCTACGCCGCGCTCTACTACCCGTGGATCAAGGTGTTCGACCCGGCGAGCGGCCGCAACGTGCTGGTCCCGCCGAGCGGCCACGTCGCCGGGGTGTGGGCCCGCAGCGACGCCGAGCGCGGCGTGCACAAGGCGCCCGCCAACGAGGTCATCCGCGGCGCGGTGGACCTGGAGCTGCGCCTCAGCAAGGGCGAGCAGGACCTGCTGAACCCGATCGGCGTCAACTGCGTCCGGGCGTTCCCCGGGCGCGGCATCCGGATCTGGGGCGCGCGCACCCTCTCCTCCGACCCGGCGTGGCGCTACCTGAACGTCCGCCGGCTGTTCAACTACCTGGAGGAGTCCATCCTCCTGGGGACCCAGTGGGTGGTCTTCGAGCCCAACGACGACCGGCTGTGGTCCAGCATCCGCCGGAACATCACCGCGTTCCTCACCGAGGAGTGGCGGCGCGGGGCCCTGTTCGGCCAGACCGCGGCCGAGGCCTTCTACGTCAAGTGCGACCGCGACAACAACCCGCCGGAGTCCATCGACCTCGGCCAGGTGATCTGCGAGATCGGCGTCTCCCCGGTGAAGCCCGCGGAGTTCGTGGTGTTCCGGCTGTCCCAGTTCTCCGACAGCACGAGCCTCGTCAACGAATGACCGGCCGGCTCGGTCGGCACCACCCCTCCGTGCCGCTCCCCGGCACCCTCGGCACCCCTCGCATCGGAAGGTGACACAGACCCATGGCTGAAGGCGATCCGCTCTCCACACACATATTCGGCGTCCAACTCGGCGGCTACAACGTCGAGTCCGTCAAGGAGATCAGCAACCTGACGGTCGAACAGGACGTCGTCGAGTACAAGCAGGTGACCCAAGAGGGCAAACTGATCGTCCGCAAGCAGCCCGGCGCCCGGCTCCCCGGCGAGGTGACCATCACCCGCGGCCTGGACAAGAGCGGCGCGTTCACGGACTGGATCAAGGAGACCCTCAACAACGGGGCGATCAACACCGCGCGGCAGAACCTCACCATCGAGGTCAAGGACACCACCGGTGCCACCCTGCGGCGCATCCAGCTCCTCAACGCCTGGGCCAGCCGCTGGGAGGGCCCGACCCTCAGCGCCGGCGAATCCAGCGCCGCCACCGAGACCGTGACCATCGTGTTCGAGGAGATTTCGGTCGAGTGAGGCGCAAGATCGGCCTGGAGGAGCTGCTGGAACGGGCTCCGGCCCCCCAGAACACCGCGCCGCAGCAGCAGGCCCCGGCGGCAGCGGCGGCGGCGCAGCCCCGGGGGCGGGTGCCGCACACCGAGTTCGAGTTCGAGCTGCCGATCGGGTACGTGGACGACGACGGCACCGTGCACCGGCACGGCGCCATGCGCCTGGCCACCGCCCGGGACGAGCTGATGCCGCAGATCGACCTGCGGGTCAAGGAGAACCCGGCCTACCTCAGTGTGGTGCTGCTCAGCCACGTGATCACCCGGCTCGGCGACCTCACCGACGTGCACGCCGGGATCGTCGAGCGGATGTACGCCACCGACGTGGCCTTCCTCCAGGACCTCTACCAGCGGATCAACAGCGAAGGCCACACGCGCGCCGCGGTGACCTGCCCGCACTGCGACGGCGCCTTCGAGGTCGACCTCGCCGGTGGGCGCCTGGGGGAATCGTGACGTACGCGCCTGCTCGGCTGTACGAGGAGATCGCGTACATCGCGTACCACTTCCACTGGCAGCGGGAGGACATCCTCGACCTGACCCACCGCGAACGCGGGCAGTGGGTCAGGGAGATCGCCCGGCTCAACACCCGCATCAGCGAAGGCGGGTGAGCCGGGGTGGGGCTTCGGGACTGGATCGGCCGGCGTCGGGGCGGCGGCGACGCCGCTGTCGGCGACGGCGGTGCTGAGGGTGCGCCCGGCGGTACGGGCGAGGTCGTTCAGCGGCGCCGGGCGTCCGGGGACGGGGGCTGGCGCGCGGTCGCGCCGCTGGTCCCGACCCTCGCCGGGCCGGGCCACGGCGTCAGCGACGGCCTGAGGTTCCGGTCCCGGCTCAGCGCGTGGCAGGACCCCTCGCTCTGCGGGCCGCTCGGCCACGCGGTCCTCCCGACCGCGCCGGCCGGCATCCTGCGGGCGGTGGCGGGGCCGGGCTCTCCGGCGCCCGTCCGCACGGGCGGGGACGAACTCGTCGTGCCGGTCCTCCCGAGGGAGTCCGGGGCGGAAGAGCCGGTGGAGAGCGGGGAGCCGGCGACGGCTCGGCAGGCCCGGCCGGTCCAGCGGTCCGTCCGGCTGCGGCGGCTTCCGGTGCGCTCGGGGCCGCGTCCGGCCCGCGCGGGCGGGTCCTCCGGCGGTGCGCCGGGGCCTGCGGCCACGGCAGCCGGGGCGGCGGAGCACGGTGAGCCGAAGTCCGGTGGGGTGCGGGGGAGTTCACCTCGTCCTGCGGTGTCGGCGAATGATGCCGGGACGCCCGGCGGGTCGGCTCCTGCCGGGGTGACGCCCGCTGCGGGTGCCGCCTCCTCGCGTCCCTACGGGGCCGAGCGGCCGGTCCGTCCGCGTTCCGTCAGCGCACCGTTGACCGTCGCGCGGCGCCCCCGGGCCCTGCCCGTGCGCCCGGTGACGGCCGTCCCGGGGGCGGTCGGCAGGCGGGATGCCGTCGCCGAGCCGTCGAGCCGGGCCACGGACGCGCTGCCGTCACTCGCGGCGGCGACGGCCGAACCCACCGACGGCTCGCGGCCGTCCGCGAACCCCGAGGCTGTCGTACGGACGCCGCCGGGTGCGGGAGCCGCCGCTGCGCCCGAACGGGGCGCGGGGGTGGTCCAGCGCGCCGCCGTGTCGGGTGGTGGCGCGGCCGCCCGCCCGGTCCTCGGCGCGCCCCTGACCGCGCTGCCCGCCAGCGCCTCGCCCCTGGCCACCGGCGGCCCCCGGGCCGTTGACGCCCCTTCGGGTGCGCCGGCCATGCCCGTTGTCTCCGCCGCCGACCCAGGGCCGACCGGCTCCGAGGCGGGCGGGACCGATGGCGCCCGGCCGTCCGGCGGCGGGGGCCGTGACGCCGCCACCACCCCTGCCCGCCGTGCCCGTACGGCCTCCGGGTCGGGGAACCCGGCACCGGTGCGGCCCGACCGTGGGTCCGCCGGGAGCGCATCCGTCCAGCGCGCGCCGTCCGGGACCGGCACGCCCGCACCCTCGTCGTCGCCGACCCCGGGTCGTGCCGCGTCGGCTCAGCCCGGTTCGGCCCCTGCCCGCAGGGGTGGGACCGCCGAGGGCACGTCCGTTCAGCGCGTTCCGTCCTCGCCGACTTCCGGTAATGCTGCGCCAACCCAGCCCGGTTCGGCCCCCGCCCGCAGGAGCGAGGCCATCGGGGGCGCGTCCGTCCAGCGTGCGACGTCCTCGCCTGCGCCGTCAGCACCGGCTCCCGGTCGTGCCGCGTCGGCTCAGCCTCACCCGGCCTCCACCCGTCGGGGTGGGGCCGTCGAGGGCACCACGTCCGCGCCCGCGCCGTCAGCGTCGACCCAGCCCGACCCGGCCCCTGCCCGTAGGGGTGGGACCGCCGAGGGCGCGTCCGTCCAGCGTGCGACGTCCGCGCCCGCGCCGTCAGCGCCGACCCAGCCCGACCCGGCCCCTGCCCGGACGCGCGGGGGCCTGGGCGCGCCGCTCGACGCGCTGCCGCCGACGGCCGCCGTGGCGGGGGGCGCCGCTCCCTTGCTCGGCGGGCGCCGACCGGTCCAGCGGATCACGCCTCCGGTGGCAGGTCGGGCCGTCCCTGCCGTCACCTCGCCGGTGGCCGGCGAGGGGCTGCCCGTGCAGCGCGCCGTCAGGCAGCCCGGCGACAGCCCGGCGGAGCCCAACTCCCCGTCCCGGAGCGGTGACGGCGGACGATCGACGGGTTCGACCAGCCCGGCCGCCGGCGCCCACGGTGCGCACCCGCAGGGGGAACGCAGCCATCGCGGACCGGTCGCCGGACGCCCGGCGGCCTCCGACGCCCCGCAGGGGACGACGGGTACCTCCTCCGCCGCCTCGCCGTCGGGGGGCGGCCCGGAACGGCGGCCGAGTGCCTCCGCGCAGCCGATCGTCCCCGGCGCCCGGCCCCGCCCTGCGGGCGCCGCGCCCGCCGGCGGCAGCGGTCCGGTGGTTCCCGTGACGGTTCCCGCGCGTCCGGCTGCGGGCGGTCTGGGCGTGCAACGCGCCGTCCAACTCATCGGCCAGCGACGCGGGTTGCTCGGCGACCGCCGGATGACGGTCGCCCTCGCCACTCCGCCGGCGCCGCCCGCGACCGGCACCTCCGTGCCCACCAGCGCGGGTACGGCGCCCGCCAAGCCCGTGGTCCCGGCCGTCTGGCCCAACGCGCTCGCCTCCCGTACGGACGGCGGAGCGGCGGCCGCGCCGGCCACGGGTGCTCCGCAGCACGCGCGTGCGCAGGCGCGGCGCCCGTCGGGCACCGGGGACGGCAGTGGCGCCACCGCCGGGACGTCGGCCCCACAGGCGGGCCCCGCGCGGTTCGGCCCTCCGGCAAGGTTCGGCACCCCGGGGGCGGCCGTCTCCGATGCGGGGGCGCCGCGCGGGGTCGTGGCTGCTGTGCAACGCGCGTTCTCCCGGCGGTCGTCGGACCGGGCCGCGGAGCACCCGTCAGCGCAGGCAGGCACCGGCCCGACCGCAGCCGGACCCGCGAACCCGTCGTACGCCTTGCCCGACCGACCCCGTGAGGTGGTCCCGAACCTGAGCGCCCCGGCGTTGCAGCGTTCCGCCATGCCGACGTCGGCAGGCCGCCCGAGCCCCGGCGCCCCCGGTACGGCGTCCACGACGGCGGCGGCGACCGCCCCACGCCCGCCGGTTGTTCGGCTCAGGCCCGTGACGACCGCGCCGGTCCAGCGCCTCCCGGCGACGTCCCGGCCCCCGCAGCCGTCCCCGGCGCAGCAGCCCGCCGTCCCGGCCGCCACCGTGCCCTCCGGCGCGCCCGCGCTCGTCGTGTCACGGGCCCTGCCCGCCGGGCACGCCACCACCGCCACCAGGGCCGCCAACGCCGCGTCCACCCCGCCCGCCCCGCCTTCGCCCGCCACGGCGCGGCTGCTGCAGCGGGTGGCCGAGCAGAACGGCCTGACCGGGGTGCCGCTGACCGCCGTACCGGCGCGTACGCCCACCACGGTGCAGCGCGCCGCACCGTCCTCGACCGCCGCGACCACCCCGGGGAGCGCCCCCGGCGGACCGCCCGCCGCGTCGTCCGCCGACCCCGCCGACCTCGACGAACTGGCCCGGCGGCTGGTCGAACCGGTCGGCCGGCTGCTGCGCACCGAGTTGCGCAGGGGCCGGGAGCGCGGCGGCAAGCCGTACGACCTGCGCCGCTGAGCGCGGAGCGGGAACCGCACACCAGAACGACGCACACCAGCCGGACGGCCGCCAGCGGGCCGCGGCGACGTGACCGGAAGCAAGGGAGCAGGGAGCCGAACCGATGACCGACACCATCTTCGCGACCAGCGTGTTCTTCAGCCTGACCATCGGTGGCAACGACCTGGGTGAGTTCACCACCTGCTCGGGACTCGGCGCCCAGGTCGAGATCGAGCAGTACGCGGAGGGCGGCAACAACGGCTTCGCCTGGCAGCTGCCGGGCCGCATCACCTGGACGAACATCACGCTGACCCGGGCGGTCACCGCCGACACGACGAAGATCGCCCGCTGGCTGTCCGAGATCGTCCGCAAGGTCGAGCCGAAGGACGGCGAGATCGTGGCGCTGCGGCCGGACCTGAGCCGGATCGTCGGCTGGCAGGTGCTCGGGATCGTCCCGGTGCGCTGGGAGGGCCCGTCCTTCGACCCGGCCAACTCCCAGGCCGCGATGGAGACCCTGGAGATCGCCCACGCGGGCCTGCGCCCCTTCTGACCCGACCACCCGCCTACCCAACCCCCGCCCGACGGCCCGACCCACGGAAGGAGCACCAGGATGTCCCCAGCGGTCCCCGCGAGCGTCACCCGGGCCCAACTGACCATCATGGAGCCACCGTCCACGGTCGGCGCGCAGCCCGGCGGCACGCTCGCGCAGCTCCGGCTCCAGTTCAACCCGGCGACCCTGGTGCTGCGCAAGACCACCGAGTGGCGGCGCACCCCGTCCCGGATGGCGGGCGAGTCCGCGCTGCCCGAGTTCGTCGGCAGCGGTCCGCGCTCGCTCTCCCTCGACGTGTTCCTGGACTCCACCGCGAGCCACGACAACTCGGTGGAGCGGGCGGTGGAGCAGCTGATGACGGCCTGTGTGCCCACCCCGGCCAGCCTGGCGCGCAAGACCCCGGCCAGCCCGTGGATCCGGCTGGACTGGGGCACCCTGAAGACCACGTCGTTCAACGGGGTGCTGACCGGCCTCTCGGTCACCTACTCGCTCTTCGACGTGGACGGGAAGCCGCTGCGGGCGGTCTGCTCGCTCACCATCGACGAGGCCAGCGTCGACCCGGCCGGCCAGAACCCGACCTCGGGCTCGCCGGAGGCCCGCAGCACCCACCGGGTGATCGCCGGCGACAGCCTGCCGCTGCTCGCCTGGCGCGCCTACGGGGACGCCACCGCCTGGCGGACCATCGCGGAGGCCAACGACATCGACGATCCGCTGGCGCTGCTCCCCGGCGCGGAGCTGATCGTGCCGGGGATCGAGGAGCTCACCCAGAGCGGACGGACCCCGAGCGGCTCCGCGCAGGGGGTACGGCCATGACCACGCCCGAGGCCCGCGGCGGCCGCTCCTTCGCCGCCGACCCCGTCGTCGAGGCGCCCGGCCCGCTGCCGCCGATCTGGGTGACCCAGCTGGTCTCCTGCGACATCGAGGAGAGCGTCGGCCTGCCCGACACCGCCGTGCTGTCCTTCCGGGACGCCGACCACACCTTCCTCTCCGCCACCGGCATCACCATCGGCACCCCGCTGAAGGTGTCCGTGGTGACCGTCCAGGGGAACACCCGGGCGCGGCTGTTCACCGGCGAGGTGACGGCGCTGGAGCTGGAGGTGGACACCACGGGCTCGTACACCGTGGTGCGGGCCTCGGCCGTCACCCACCGGCTGATGCGCGGGCGCCGGGTGAAGGCCTTCCGGAACATGACGACCGCCGACATCGTCCGTGAGGTCGCCTCCGGAGCGGGCCTGGCCTGCGGGCGGGTCGACGCCTTCCCGGTCGTCCACCAGCAGCTCTCCCAGGCGAACGTCCCGGACTGGGAGTTCCTCCAGTTCCTGGCGCAGGAGAGCGGCGCCCAGGTGCGGGTGGACGACGACGGGAAGCTGGAGTTCGTCAAGCCCGACCCCGCCTCCGGCGCACCGGCCCCCTCCACCCCCGCGCCGCAGAACCCGCTGGTGCTGGAGTACGGGCGCAACCTGCTGGAGCTGCGCGGCGTGCTGACCGGCGCCGGAGGGGCGGACACCGTCGAGGCGCGCGGCTGGAACGTCACCACCAAGAGCGCCCTGGTCGCCACCGAGCCCGCGGTGACGTCCCAGACCGTGCAGCCGGGGATGAGCCCCTCGGTGCTGACCTCCGCCTTCCCCGGCCGGGCCCGGCTGACCGTCGCCGACACCCCGTACCGGACCCAGGCGGAGACCGCCTCGGTGGCCCGGTCGCTGGCCGCCTCGGTGGCGGCCGGCTTCGGCGAGCTGGAGGTCGTCGCCGAGGGCAACCCGCGGCTGCGGGCGGGCACCGCGGTCGCCCTGGGCAACGTCGGCGCCGCCTTCTCCGGCCGCTACACCGCCACCGGGGTGCGCCACCTGCTCGAACCGTTCCGCGGCTACCGCACCACCGTGGTGGTCAGCGCGGCCCCCGACCGCTCGCTGGCCGGGCTGACCAGCGGCGGCAACGCGCCGCCGCGCGGGCCGCGGATACCCGGCCTGGCCGTCGCCGTGGTCACCGACGTCCGGGAGCCGGGCGGCGGTCAGCGCGGCTGGGTGAAGCTCAAGTTCCCCTGGCTGGACGACACCTACGTCTCCGACTGGGTGCGCACCGTGCAGTGGGGCGGCGCCGGCGGCGGCGGGGTGGTCAGCCCCGAGGTCAACGACGAGGTGCTGGTCGGCTTCGAGCAGGGCGACCTGGACAGCCCGTACGTGCTGGGCGGGCTCTACAACGGCGTGGACCGGCCCTCCCCGCACGACGTGCCGCTGGTCGACACGGGCTCCGGCAAGGTCAACCGCCGTTCCGTGGTGTCCCGTTCGGGCCACCGGATGGAGCTGCTGGACGTGCCGGGCGGCAAGTCCGGCGTCCGGCTGGCGAGCGGCGACGGCAAGCTGGAGGTCAAGCTGGACCAGCAGCGCGGCGAGATCGTGCTGACCGTCCACGGCCTCGGCGGCGCGGCCGGCAGCACCGTGCGGCTCTCCCCCTCCGGCATCACCCTGGACGCGGGCACCGGCACGGTGGACGTGCGCGGCGGATCGGTCACCGTCCGCGGCACGACGGCGGTCACCGTGGAAGGCGGCGCCGAGGCGGTGCTCAAGGGGGCCATCGTCCGGATCAACTGACGTATCGTCACAGAGACTTGGCAGTAGACGCGTGCCCCACGACCAGCGGGCACCATCCGAAACGGAGACCGCACATGCCCCCCGCAGCCCGGACCGGCGACCTGACCGATCACGGCGGCGCCCTCACCACCCCGCCGCCGGGCGCCCTCAAGGTGGCGACCGTGCTGATCGGCGGCCGCCCCGCCGCCGTCGTCGGCACCGTCCACGCCTGCGTCGTCCCCCCGCACCTGGCCCTGGGCCCCGGCGACGTGGTGCTGCCCTCCCCGGGCGCGCTCGCCGGGGGAGTGGTGCTGATCGGCGGCCTGCCCGCGGCCCGGGTGGGGGACAAGACCACCTGCGGCGCCACCGTCACCGTCGGAGCGTTCAACGTGCTGATCGGCGGCGCCATATGACGGGCAGCTTCATCGGCCGCGGCTGGGCCTTCCCGCTGCGCGTCAACGCCACCGGCGGCATCGCCCTGGTGGAGCGCGACCGCGAACTCGCGGAGGCGATCCGGCTGATCCTCGGCACCGCCCCCGGCGAACGGCCGATGCGCCCCGAGTTCGGCTGCGGCATCCACGAGTACGTCTTCGCCACCGGCGACAGCACCACCGCCGGGCGGATCGCCCGCGAGGTGCGCATCGCGCTGGAGCGCTGGGAACCGAGGATCGAGGTGGACGACGTGGTGATCGCCTTCGACAGCGTCGAGGAGGGCACCCTCTACATCGACGTCCACTACACCGTGCGGGCCACCAACGACCGCCGCAACCTGGTCTTCCCCTTCTACACCATCCCGGAACACCCGAACTCGGCCGAGGGGTCTGCGAACTGATGGCCCTGCCCTCCCCGAACCTGGACGACCGCCGCTTCCAGCAGCTCGTCGACGAGGCCAAGCGGTACGTCCAGCAGCGCGCCCCCGAGTGGACCGACCACAACGTCTCCGACCCGGGCGTCACTCTGATCGAGACCTTCGCCTACCTGGTGGACCAGCTGCTCTACCGGCTGAACCGGGTGCCGGAGAAGAACTACGCCGCCTTCCTCGACCTGCTCGGCATCCGGCTCTTCCCGCCGGCCGCCGCCCGGGCCGAGGTCGACTTCTGGCTCTCCGCCCCGCAGACCGAGACCGTCCTGCTGCGGGCCGGCACCGAGGTCTCCACGCTGCGCACCGAGACCGACGAGGCGGTGGTCCTCTCCACCGCCGAGGACCTGCCGGTCGTCCCCAGCTCGCTGGATCGGCTGGTCACCGTCTCCGCCTCCGGCGAGCAGTCCGACGGCACGGCCCGACTGGCCGACGGCGCGGACGTCCGGTGCTTCCAGCAGCGCCCGGTGGCCGGGGACGCCATGCTCTTCGCCCTGCCGGCCGTGGTGCCGCGCTGCATCCTGGTCGTCCGGCTGGACAGCCGGGTCGAGGGCGTCGGCGTCGACCCGCGCCAGCCGCCGCTGGCCTGGGAGGTCTGGGACGGCGCGCGCTGGATCGCCTGCGAGACCGGCAGCGACACCACCGGCGGCCTCAACCGGCCCGGCGAGGTGGTCGTCTTCGTGCCCGCCGGGCACACCGCCTCGGTGGTCGCCGGACGGCGGGCCGGCTGGCTGCGCTGCCGGGTCACCGAGCCGCGGCCTGGCCAGCCGTTCTACTCCGAGTCGCCCACCATCCGCCGGGCCGAGGTGTTCACCGTCGGCGGCACCGCCACCGCCGTCCACGCGCAGACCGTCACCGACGCGCCGCTCGGCGCCTCGGAGGGCGTCGCGGGCCAGCGCTTCCGGCTCGCCCGGCCCCCGGTGCTGCTCGACGGCGAGCCCCCGGTGGTCGAGGTCGCGGCCGGCGAGGGCTGGGAACGGTGGACGGTCGTCGAGCACTTCGGCGAGTCCTCGCCCACCGACCGGCACGTGGTGCTGGACGCCACCACCGGCGAGTTCCTCTTCCCGCCCGCGGTCCGCGAACCGGACGGCAGCCTGCGAGCCTTCGGCGCCGTCCCGCCCAAGGGCGCCCACCTGCGCGTCCCGCGCTACCGCACCGGCGGCGGGATCGCGGGCAACGTCGCCCGCGGCACCATCACGGTGCTGCGCAGCTCCGTCCCGTACATCGCCCGGGTCGACAACCGGGAGGCGGCCCGCGGCGGGGTCGACGGCGAGACCGTCGAGAACGCCAAGGCCCGCGCCCCGCACCAGCTGCGCCTGCAGGAACGTGCCGTCACCGCCGGGGACTTCGAGCTGATCGCCCGGCAGGCCGCGCCGTCCGCCGCCCGGATCAGCTGCGTGCCCGCCACCGGCGGGGAGGCGGGCGCGGTGCGGGTGCTGGTCGTCCCCGACGCCGTCGCGGACGAGGGCGACCGGCTGCGCTTCGAGCAGCTGATCCCCGACGACCAGGTGCTGGCCGCCGTCGCGACCGCCCTCGACGAGCGGCGGCTGATCGGCACCCGGCTGGTCGTCCAGCCGCCCGCCTACCAGGGCGTGACGGTGGTCGCCCGGCTCACCACCCGCGCCGCCGACCCCGACCGGGTCCGCGAGGAGGTGCTCGCCGCGCTCTACCGGTACCTCAACCCGCTGCGCGGCGGCGCCGACGGCACGGGCTGGCCGTTCGGCCGGGCGGTGCAGTACGGGGAGGTGTTCGCGGTGCTCCAGCGGGTGGCCGCCGTCGCGGGCGTCGACGAGCTGCGGCTGTTCCCGGCCGACCCGATCACCGGCCGCCGGGGCGCGCCGACCGAGCGGGTCGAGGTCCCGCCGGACGCCCTGGTCTTCTCCCACCAGCACCAGGTCGTGGTCACCGCGCAGGCCGAGGACGGGCGGTCATGACCAGAGCCGCCGTCCCCGGGCTGCCCAGCCCGCACCCGATCGGCGAACTGCTGCCCGCGATGTTCGCCGAGGACGACTTCGCCCAGCGGTTCACGTCCGGCCTGGACACCGTCCTCGCCCCGGTCTTCGCCACCCTGGACAACCTGCCCGCCTACTTCCAACCCGGCCTCGCGCCCGCCGACTTCCTCGACTGGCTGGCCTCCTGGGTCGCGGTCGAGGTCGACCCGGCCTGGCCGGTGGAGGTGCGCCGCGCCGTGGTCGGGCGCGCGGTGGAACTGCACCGCTGGCGCGGCACCCGGCGCGGCCTCACCGAACGGCTGCGGTTGGTGCTCGGCGTCGGCGCCGAGATCGTGGACGGCGGCGGCGCCTCCTGGTCCGCCGACCCGGACGCCCCGCTGCCGCCCGCGCCGAGCGGCGAGCTGCTGGTCCGGGTCTGGCCGCTGCGCGGAGCGGAACCGGACGAGGACCAGGTGCGGTCCGTCGTCAGGGCCGGCTGTCCGGTCCATCTGACCTGCCGGGTGGAGATCCTGCCCGGCCCACCCGGGCGAGCGGAGGGCTGACGAATGCCGGTGTGCCCCGAATGCGGAACGGCCAACGGGGAGGGGGACGACTTCTGCGGCAACTGCGGCGCCTACCTCGGCTGGTCGCGCACCGCTGGTGCCGCGCCGGCCGCGCCCGCGCCCGCGCAGGCCGAGCCGGTGCCTGCCCCCGCGCCGAAGCCGACGCCTGCGCCCAAGCCGACGCCCGAGCCGACGCCCGAGCCGACGCCCGCCTCCGCGCCTGCTCCTACGCCCACGCCCACCCCCGCTCCCGCCGAACCCATACGGCGAAGCGCCTCGCGCCGGACGGCGCGCGCCGAACCGGAAGCCAAGGACGGCGAGGCGAAGCAGGAGGCGAAGGACCGGGTCGAAGCATCGCGACCGCCTGCCCCGGCCCCGGCCGCCGAACCCCCGGCCGCCGCCGACCCCCCGCGCCCCGCCACCACCCCCGTACGCCCGGCCCCCGCGCGGACCCCGGCCCCCGACCCCGCAGCGCAGGTCCCCGGTGCGCAGGCCCCCGCAGCCCCGGCCGACCCGGTGGCCGTCCAGCCCGCCAAGCCCGTCGCGCCCCGCCCCGTCAGCCGGGCGACCGAGGCCGTCGAGACCCAGGACGGCCCGCCCTGCCCCAGCTGCGGCACGCCCAACCTGCCCGGGCGGAAGTTCTGCCGCCGCTGCGCCGCACCCCTGACCCCCACCGAAGCCGTCGCCGAACTGCCCTGGTGGCGCACCCGCTGGCCGTTCCGGCGCCGGGTGCGGATCGGCGGCTCGGGCAACGCGCTGCGCCGCACCATCGCCCTGCTCGCGCTCGTCGCGGTGGTCGTGGCCGGGGTCCTGCTCTTCCCGGCCGGTCAGCGGGTCTTCCAGGACGTCCTGGACAAGGTCCGCGGCACCGCGCCGATCGCCCCCGCCACCACCTCGGCGAGCGCCGCCGTCGAGGGCCACCCGGCCACCCTGGCCGACGACGGCCTCAGCAACACCTACTGGGGCGCGCCCGCGATCGGGGACTCCGTCACCTTCTCCTTCCGCGGCCCGTTCCGGCTGGTGGACCTGATCGTCCACACCGGGGCCTCCCCGGACCCCCAGCAGTTCCAGCAGCAGGCCCGCCCCGTCGTCCTCACCCTGGAGGTCACCGGGAAGGACGGCGAGGTCCACACCCAGCAGGTCCCGCTCAACGACCAGCCGGGCCCGCAGACCGTCCAGACCGGGATCAGCGACGTCACCCAGGTGAAGCTCACCGTCCGGGAGGCCGCCGGGACCGGCCCCGGCCGCGCCATCGCGCTCGCGGAGGTGGAGTTCTTCAAACGCACCTGACCCCGTCGCCCGCCACCGGAGGGAACCCATGGTCTACCGGATCCACTTCACCTCCCAGGACCTGGCCAGGACCCGGCCGGCGGGTCCGATGCCGTTCGCCGAACTCCTGGCCGCGGCGCGGGCCCTACAGGACCGGAGCCGCGCGGCGCGGCTGGACCCGTGGCGGCGGAGCGTCCTGGGGCGGCTGCCCGAGCGGGCCCGGATGGCGCTCTCCCTGGCACCGGCGGACGGCTGGGGGCCGACCTTCCTGATGCCCGCGGTGGCAGGCCGGCCGGAGGAGCTGCTGGAGCGGGTGCGGGCGACCCCGGGCCGGCTCGTCGCGGCGGAGCTGGCCGCGATCGCCGAGCACCAGCCCGTCCCCGGGTGGGCCCGCCGCCTGGCCGAGGACGGCGCGCTGCGCGAGGAACTCGCCCAGAGCCTCGGCCTCCTCTACGAGCACCTGGTCGGCCGCTACTGGTCGCGGATCACCGACTGCTACGCCGCGGACCGGGCGGTGCGGATGCGCCAGTTCCTCGGCGGGGGCGTCGAGCTGCTGCTCGCCGGCGCCAGCCCCCGGTGGATGCGCTGGAAGCCGCCGGTGCTGGAGGTCCGCAGCAGGGTCGACCACGACCTGCGGCTCCAGGGGCAGGGCGTCCTGCTGGCCCCCTCGGTGTTCGCCAAGCGGGCCATGGTCAGCGACGACTCCCACGGCCTGCCCCAGCCCGCGGTCACCTTCCCGATCGACGACGGCCGCCCCGCGGGCTGGCCGGACCTGCTCGGCCCCGACCCGGCCCCGGCGGGGTCGGGGCCCACCGTGACCGCCCTGCTCGGGCGCACCCGGGCCGCCGTGCTGCGGGTGATCGCCGACCACCCGGGCTGCTCGACGAAGGAGCTCGCCGTCCTCGCCGGGATCACCCCCTCCAGCGCCAGCGAGCACGCCACCGTGCTGCGCGAGGCCAGGCTGATCGGCACCTCCCGGTACCGCAACACCGCGCTGCACAGCCCGACCGCGCTCGGCCTCGGACTGCTCGGCGACGGGCCCGACGTTCCCGATGTGCCCGGTTCGTAGGGGAGTTGAGCGGTGCGTCCGTGATTCGGGCCAGGCCGAAACACGTCGAGCGGCGGTGCCCCGGACTCCGAGACTGAGGTGCGGGCGCCGAGCCAGGCCGCCCGCACCACGACGTCACTGCTCCCAGGAGGTCCCCCATGCGCTTCGTCCACAAGGCCGGCATCGTCCTCGCGGCCGGATTCGCCGCCGCCGCCACGCTCCTCGCCCCCGTGGCGAACGCCCAGCCGGCCGTCTCGGCGGCCCCGGCCGACTGCCCCAAGGGCTACATCTGCGGCTACAAGTACAGCAACTACCAGCACCTCATGTTCCGCTTCAGCGACTGCGGCATCCTCCAGGAGATCCCCGACGGCCTGAACAGCGGCGGGTCCTGGTACAACAACCAGACCGCCGGCCTCAAGGCGAAGATGTACGGCAAGTCCAAGAACCTCGTCTACACCACGCCCGGCGCTCCCTACGGCGACCCCACCGCAGACTGGGGCCCGGTCTGGTACGTCAAGGCCTGCTGACCCCGCCCCACGGGCCTGCCGCCGGGTGCGCCGTCCGCGCCCGGCGGCGGGCCGGGCTTCCAAGGAGTTCCTCATCTGCGCCGCGTACGGTCA
>NZ_JBHVEU010000103.1:0-22304 GCF_042802075.1 Kitasatospora sp. NPDC057518 | reverse complement strand
GCGGGGGGCCGGTCGGGCGTTCCGGGGGGCCGGTTCGGCCCGGGGAGGGGGTGGTTTCAGGACTCCGTGGTCGCGGTCTGCCCGGCGGCACGGGTCAGCCGGTGCAGGCCCAGGGCGATGCAGGCGGCGAGGGCCGCGCAGATCACGACGGCGAGGAAGCCGTTGCCGACGCCGGTGGTCATGGCGTCCGGGGCGGTGGCGCCGGAGGCCAGCTCGCCGTCGGTGGAGGTGGCCAGGATGGTGCCGATCACCGCGATGCCGAGGGCGGCGCCGCTCTCGTTGAAGGTGTTCAGCAGGCCGGAGCCGACGCCGGACTCCTCGGGGAGCACGTGGGAGGTGCCGACCCCGTACAGCGGGACGAAGCAGGTGGGCAGGCCGGCCCCGATGACGGTCAGCGCGACGATGGCGACGACGGTGCTGGACGGTCCGGTGACCAGGACGGCGGCGCCGGCGATCTGGGTGAGTGCGCCGATCAGGTAGGTCAGGCCCGGGCCGACGGCGCCGATGAGGTTGGGCACGACGGAGGCGAAGACCAGCGCGGCCAGGCCCATGGGGAGCATGGAGAGGCCGGTGGCGAAGGCGCTCATGTCGTGCGCGCCCTGGAAGTAGTTGCTGGCCAGGTAGGAGCTGCCCATCATCACGATCGCGGCGAGCAGCAGCCCGAGGCTGCTGAGCCAGTAGGTGGGGATGCGCAGGAGGTGCAGCGGGAGCAGCGGGTCGGACTTGCCCAGTTCGGCCCGGGCGACGCCGGCGAGCAGGAGTACGGACAGGCCCATGCTGGCCCACGCGGTGACGGAGGTCATGCCGTCGTGCAGCCGGATCAGGCCGAAGGACAGGCAGGCCAGGCCGGCGGTGGCGAAGAAGGCGGTGGGCAGGCGCAGCGGGCGGCGGCCGTCGGCGCGCATGGCGGGCAGGCTGCGCAGGCCGATGATCCCGGAGGCGAGGCTGATCGGGATGTTGATCAGGAAGGCCCAGCGCCAGCTGACGGCCGAGACGACGAGCCCGCCGAGGACGGCGCCGAGGATGGCCCCGATCACGCCGAGGCCGCTCCAGGTGGCGAGGGCGGCCTTGCGCTGGTCCTCGTTCTGGTACACCGTCACCACGATCGACAGGGCGGCGGCGGAGAGCACCGCGGCTCCCAGGCCCTGGAGCACGCGGCCGGCGATCAGCAGTTCCTGGTTGCCGGCGAGGCCGCACAGGACGGACGCGACGGCGAAGGTGGTCAGGCCGGCCAGGAAGGACCGGCGCCGTCCGACGACGTCGGCGACGCGGCCGCCGAACAGCAGCAGGCTGCCGTACATGAGGATGTAGGCGCTGATCGTCCACTGGAGGGCGGTCTGGTCGGCGGGGAGCTCGGAGCCGATCGAGGGCAGCGCCACGTTCACGACCGTCGAGTCCAGCATGACCATCAGCTGGGCGACGCCGACGGCGGCCATCGGCATCCAGGAGGTCTTGGCGGGTTGCCGCTCCTGCCCCTGCTCGGTTCCTCGGTCGTTCTCCTGCTTGGCGTCCACGAGTGAGATTGCCTCAGTCATCGGTTCTCCTTTCCGGGGCAACAAGATACATGCGCATGAATCGACATGGAAGGGGGGTCGGATCTAGACTGCGGAGCGTGGCGAACACTCCTCTTGCCGATCGGTGGCTGTCCCTGGTGCGCGTCTGCGCGCAGATGAACCAGAGGATCGAGCACACCCTGTCCGACGAGTTCGACCTCTGCGTGACCGCGTACGAGATCATGGAGGTGCTGTGGGCGGAGGGGGACTGGGTCCGCCCGGGAGAGGTCAGTACCCGCACCTCGCGCAGCCAGCCCCAGGTCTCCCGGATGCTGACGCAGATGGTCGACGCGGAGTACGTGGACCGCAGGCCCTCCCCGGGCGACGGCCGCGGCTACCAGATCCGACTCACCGAAGCGGGGCGGGAGGTCTTCCGGCGGGCGGCCGCGACCGTCGACGGAGAGCTGAAGCGGATCACCGACGAGAACGCCGACGCCCGGGTGTGGATGGCCTGAGCCCGGGGCGTCAGACGCCGGCCGTGCCCACCAGCACGCGCTCGGCGCCGGCCGCCACCGGGGTCACCGGCCGGTGGCTGCGGCCCTGACCGCCCTGGCCGAGGTGGCCGTTGAGCGGCCGCAGGTCGGTGACCACGAAGGAGCGCCGCAGCCAGCGGTCGTTCCCGTCGTAGCGCGGGGTGAAGTCGGTGCGCCCGTGCACCGCACGGCGGTTGTCCAGGATGATCAGGTCGCCCGGCCGGAGCACCAGCCCCTTGAGCGTGCGGCGCACGGCCTCCTCCAGCCGCTCCAGCGCGGTCCGCGCCCGCGGCGTGGTCGCGACGGTGGCGTGGAAGTCCACCATGAGGTCCGGGCAGTCCTCCTCGCCGGAGAGGACCGGCATGGGCGCGGTCAGCACCCCCACCGAGGCGTCCGGGACGAAGGAGGAGCTGAACCTGGTCCGGAACTCCGGCCGCCGCAGGGCCGCCACCGTCTCGGCGTCCAGCAGCGGCAGGGCGTCGCCGATCCCGCCGCTGACGGTGGCGGCGACCTGGTCGTGGTCCGCGCGCAGGCAGACCAGGCTGAGGAAGTGCGGCGGGTTGGGGTGGAAGCCGTCCTCCGTGTGGAGCTCCAGCAGGACGGAGCCGCTGTTCTCCTGGCGCTGCTCGGCGCCGCGCTTCGGGCAGACGTCCTGGACCAGCCGGCCGTCCTTCTCGTCGCTGTAGGAGATGGAGCGGCCGAGCATCGACATGACCATGAGCTGGCTGATCGTCGCCACCGGGACCTCCGACCAGGTCGGCTCCGACTCCGGCCGGTCCGGGGTGGCGGGCAGCGTTCCGACCGGCAGGCCGGCGAGCAGGAGGCAGCCGCCGGCGTTGCTGCGGTCGCGGAACGCGATGAGCGCCCGCCGGACCGGGGCCGGCAGCGCGGCGGCCGCCAGCTCGACCGCGTGCAGCAGACCGGCGTCGTGCAGCGAGTGCCCGCGGAAGTCGAGGGCGACGGCCAGCGCGGCCCGGGCGATCTGCTCCGACTCCTCTGCGGTCAGCCGGATGCCGGCGCTGCGGATGTCGGTGTAGGTGAAGTCACTGGTCATGGTGCTGTCCTCTCTCTCGACGGGCCGGCCGCGCGCAGGGCCCACTGGCGGCGGGCCCGGTAGACCGGTGCGGGGGCGAAGCCGTTCCAGGCCTGCTCCGGCGGCAGCCAGGCGAGGAAACGGGCCCGCTCCAGGTGGCGGTGGAGGCGGTCGACGAGGCGCCGGCCCCTGGTCATCGCGACGTGGTGGACGTCCACCGCGACGGTGCGGGGCAGGGGCCGCCCGGAGACCAGGACGTTGACCATGTGCACCGCGAGCGCGCCGAACTGGGTCGCCGCCTCCGTGAGTTGGGGAACGCTGTAGTCCGGCCGGGCCAGGCCGCGGCGCAGCTCCCGGTACATCTCGCCGGGGATGTGCGCCCGGGGCGCGATCCGGAAGACCACCTCCCAGGTGTCCAGACGCTCCTCGTCGCCCGGGGCGATCTGGCCGTCGAAGATCTCCCGGACCACCCGGTAGTCGAAGCACTGGGCGGCGAGCATCCCCGCCATGTCCCAGGCCGTCACCAGCGGCTTGCGCTGGCGGCAGGCCTCCTGGTGCAGGCGGATCTTGGCCGCGAGGCCCGAGGGGGTGGTGACGTCGACACCGTCGACGATCACGTCCGCCTGCTCCACCAGCGCCCGGACGTTGGCCGCGGTGATGCCGTCCGGGACGACCCGGGCGTCGACGTGCGGGTTGATCCCGCGCAGCAGATCGACGCCGACGGAGGCCTTGTTCCGGCCCAGGTCGTCCACCGTGGCGTTCTGCCGGTTCAGGTTGTTGAGCTCGTACGTGCCCACGTCGGCCAGGACGAAGTGCCGGTACCCCATCCGTCCGAGCGGCTGGACGGTGGCCCCGCCGATGGAGCCGCAGCCGGCGATCAGCAGGCGCGTCCGGCCGATCCGTTCCTGGAGTTCGTCCGGGATCAGGCCCTGGTTGCGCTGGGTCAGGCACGCGTAGAACTGCGCCTCGTCCAGCTCACGGGCCTGTTCGGGGGTCTCCACGTCGATCGCGGTCATGACCGGGCCTCCAGGAAGTCGACGAGTCGGGAGCGCACCGAGCCCTCCTGGCCGGAGCCGAGCACGGTCCGCAGGTGTTCCAGCGTCGGCCGCAGCGCCCCGTCGTCCGTGAGGACGAAGGGGTACGAGCGCTCCTGCTGGTCCCACATGGGGGCGAAGAGGTCGGTGGGGTCGGGCGGGACGGGTGCGACATCCAGCGTCCGCACCGCGAAGCCCAGCAGGCGCAGCTGGTTGACGGCCCCTTCGAGCTTGCCGTCGCCCACGATCGCGGCGGCCGGGTCGCTGTCCAGCACCTCCAGGCAGCCGGCCGCCCAGGCCAGGTAGACCCACCAGGGGACGCTGACCGCGGCCTGCGAGCGGGGCATCGCGTAGTCGCGGACCAGGCGCTTGCCCTCCCGCACCAGGTGCGAGGGGGTCCGCGGGCCGAGGTGCTCGGCCAGCGGGAGGGCGTAGTCCCGCTCGACGACGAACGGCCGGTGGCCGGGGTCGCCGAGCGGGGTGTCGGCGTGGTCGCGGGCCGCGGCCAGGGTTCCGTAGCCGCGCAGGCGCCCGGTGGACCGTTCCACGACGAGGGTGTGGAAGTCCCGCAGCGCGAACTCGTCGTACGGTTCGGCGCGCAGACCGCGGGCGGCCACCGCGGCCGCGTCGACCCACCCGCGCTGGAGGTACTGCACCAGGCGGAAACGGTAGACCTGGTCCAGCGCGGCGGCCGGCAGCCGCGCGCCGGCGACGGTCAGGACCAGCAGCCCCTCGGGACTCACCGCGTGGAAGAGCGGGTCCCCGGTGAGCGACTCCTCCAGGCCCGGCAGGGTGATGTCGGCGCCGTCGCGCAGGAGGTCGTCGCGGTGGCGGTCGGCGAGGGCGGTGGTCATCGGATCTCCGGGACGGAGAACAGCTCACCGGTGATCACGAGCGCGAGCGCCTCGGGGGAGCCCTCGTAGATCCGCGGCCCGTAGGCGTCCCGCAGGACCCGGTCCATGCCGTCCCCGCGCTGGAAGGCCTGGGCGCCGATCAGGGCCATGGCGGCGTCGGCGTTGTCGATGGCGGCGCGGTCGGCGACCAGCTTGGCGACGGCCGGCTCGTACGCGGGGGTCGGGATGACGTTGTCGGCCTTCACCGCGGCGTCCAGGTACAGGGCCCGGGAGGCGGAGACGCGCGCGGCCATGTCGGCGAGCTTGCGCGCGGACATCTGGTGCTCGTACAGCAGCCGGCCGCCCTGCCGGCGGCTGCCGCTCCAGGCGACGGCCCGCTCCAGGGCGTGCCGGGCGATGCCGGTGGCCAGTGCCGCGCAGGTCACCCGGGTCACGTTGCCGATCGCCACGTTGAGGTCCCACCCGCCGGCCAGGCCGTTGAGGACGTTCTCCTCGGGGACCCGGGCGTCGGTGAAGACCAGCTCGCCCGCCGGCGCGGTCCGGTAGCCGACCTTGTCGTGGATCTCGCCGCGGGTGACGCCGTCCTGCTCCAGGTCCGTGACGAAGCAGGTCAGGCCGGTCGATCCGGGCTCGCCCTCCAGGTTGGCCATGACCGTCGCGTACGTCGCCACCGGGGCGTTGGTGATGTACCGCTTGGTGCCGTTCAGCAGGAACTCGCCGCCGGAACGCCTCGCGCTGGTCATCTCCTGGGCGTGCGGCGCGTTCTGCGGGAGCACCAGGTCGGTGCCGTTGCGCTCCTCGGCCACGGCGTTGCACGCCAGGACCGGGTCGGGGCCGAGGAACTTCGGCAGGTAGCGCTCCTGGAGGCGGGTGTCGCCGGAGATCAGGATCGGGGTCTGGAACAGGCCGGTCGCGCCGAAGACCACGGCCATGCCGGGGTCGGCGGCGGCCAGCTCCTCCAGGACGAGCGAGACGGCGATCTGGCTCAGCCCGAGGCCGCCCAGCTCCCGGGGGATCGCCATCCGCAGCAGGCCGACCTGGTGACCGGCGCGGACGGTGTCCCAGTCCACCTGGCCCTTCTCGACGGCGTCGCGCTCGGCGGCGCCGGGGGCCACCTGGTCCTTGGCGAACGCGACCACGGTGCGCAGGGCGTCCGCCTCGTGGGCGGCGAGCAGCGGGTGGTCGGCGGGGGAGTGGAGGGTGGACATGGGTGCTCCTTGTCTGGGGTGGTGGACGTCCGGAGGGCTCGGAGTCCGGGATTCCGGACTCCGGGTGCTCAGCGGCCGAGGCCGAAGGCCGCCAGGGCCTGGCCGAAAGCGAAGGTCTGCATCACCGGGCCGTGCGAGGACAGCCGGCGGCCGGTGACGGAGCGCATGAAGGTGCGTCGGCCGGAGGTGATGTCCAGCAGGTCGGCCCAGCTGATCCGCAGCACGTGGGTCGGAGCGTCGTCGGTGGTCCGGCCCTGCGGGTCGAGGGTCACCTCGGTGTCGGGGTCGCTGAGGACGAAGCGGACGGTGGCCCCCGCGGCGGCCCACTCGGGCGCGGCCTGGGCGGCCGCGGCGAGGGCCGTGACGGTCTTCTCGGGCGAAATGGTCATGGGGAACCCCTGGGAAGTGGTGATCGAGGAGGTCCCCAGTTATAGATCAGGACCGTGATCCACTTCACCGTGACGACCGCACCCCGGGGAGTTATGGTTACCCCGAAGTAACAGCCGGTCCACGGGGGGAGACCGAAATGAATGGTGACTGTCTTGCGCGTCTGGTAATGGACCGCATTGGCGAGCGGTGGACGATGCTCGCCTGTCAGCAGATTTCCGCCGGTGCGCGACGATTCTGCGATCTGAAATCCGGCATGGAGGGCGTTTCGGGCAAGGTGCTGTCCGAGACGCTGGTCCGCCTGGAGCGGGACGGCTTCATCGGGCGCCGGGTCGTCGGGAGCCGTCCGCCGGCCGTGATGTACGAGCTCACGCCCATGGGGGAGAGCCTGTTGCGACTGGTCGAGGGCATCGTCGCCTGGTCGGAACTGTACGGCGAGGACATCGAGCGGGCGCGCCAGGCGTACGCCGACCTCGAACTGGCCGCCGTCGGCTGACCGGGGCGCCGGGCGCGCGATCGTACGGGATCAGGGCGTCGTTCCGGTGCGGTGCAACCGGTCGAAACATTGTGGAAATGATTTCTTCGCACGCGCGGCCCGGCGAATAGCCGGTCGACCGCGGGCCCGGCCCATTCCGCACCGCGGAACCGGCCGGGTCCGCGGCGGTGCGGAAGCTCGCGGGAGAAATCGGGAAAGGCGCTGAATTGTCCGGCTTTCCCGTTCCCGCCTCAGGGGCCCGGCGGGGTCAGGCGACGAAGTGGTCGAACTCGCCGGCCTTGGCGCCGCGGACCCAGGCGTTGAACTTGATGCGGGTGGTGGTGACGACGAGGGTGGGGTCGTTGGACTGCCGGATGTAGACGTGGTCGCCCGCGGAGGCGATCTCGATCCAGTCATCCTTGTCGCTGCTGGTGCTGGACCTCTGCCAGTCGAGGTGGTCCACGGATGCCCTCCTGGTGGTGCGTGGCGGCCGGAACGAGGGTACTGCTCCCTGTGCACGGGTGGCGGCATCGTTTCGGTCATGTCAATTCGTGCGAGACGTTGTGCTATTCCATTGGGGTGTCAGTCGTTCCTACACTGAAGCCCCGCCGCACGGGGGCTGCGGGAGGCAGGTTTGCCGACGGGCCCGGGGGAGGCGCGTGTGACTGACCGGGGCTGGGACGAGGACGACGCCCGGCCGTACTTCTTCCTCTCCTACGCGCACACCCCCAAGGCCGGTGCGCGGGGCGCGAGCGACCCGAACCACTGGGTCAGGCAGTTGTACCGGGACCTCTGCGAGGCGGTGCTGCAGCTCACCACCGTCCCGGACGGGGTCGCGGTCGGCTTCATGGACGAGTCCATGCACCAGGGCGAGTTGTGGGCCGAACGGCTGTCCGACGAGTTGGCGACGTGCCGGGTCTTCGTACCCCTGTACTCCCCGAGGTACTTCAACAGCGTCCCGTGCGGCCAGGAGTGGCACGCCTTCACCCGCCGGCCGGTCTACCCGGCGAACCTCGACTCCGAGCGCACCAGCGGCATCGTGCCGGTGCTGTGGGCGCCGATGAGCCGCTACCGGCTGCCGAACGTGGCCAGTGAACTCCAGTTCAACCACACGAGCTTCGGGCCCGAGTACGCCACCGAGGGGCTCTACGCGCTGATGAAGCTCAGCTACTTCCGCTCCTCCTACGAGCTGGCCGTGCACCGGCTGGCGGCCCGGATCGTCCAGGTCGCCGAGGAGACGGTGATCCCGGTCGGGCGGCGGCTGGAGTTCAACACCCTCCCGAGCGCCTTCAACGTCACCGCCCCGACCAAGCAGCTGCGGATCTCCGTACTCTCCTACCACCAGAACGAGTTGCCCGCCGACCGCAGCCCCGACTACTACGGCGAACGGCGCACCGACTGGCACCCGTACCGGCCGGTCGGCTCGCCGATCGCCCAGCACGCGGCCCGTCTCGCCCGGCAGTTGGGGTTCCAGCCGACCGTGCACGAGTTCGACGACGAGGTCGAGTCGATCATCGACGGCAACGCCGAGGCACCCGGCCTGCTGCTGCTCGACCGCTGGGCGCTGCGCGACCCGCGCCGGCGCGAACTGGTCCGGCGCTTCGACCGCTCGGACGCCACCTGGGTGAGCATCCTGGAGCCGTTCAACGGCGACGACCCCGAGTGCGCCGAACGCTCCGACGAACTCGGCGACTTGAGCGACGATGCGCTGCGCATCACCCGGCGCGCGAGCCGGCCGAGCTTCCTCGGCGCGACCGGCCCGACCGGGCTGCACACGCTGGAGGACTTCGACGACGCGCTGCCCCGGGCGGCGATGAAGGCCAAGTACGCCTTCGAGGGCCGCACCCGGGCCGAACCGGAGGAACCGCCGCCACCGCGGCCGAGCCTGCGGGACGCGTTCCGGCGCCCAGGAGGAGGGTACGGGTCGGACGGAGCCCCGGCGGACCCCTTCGGGGACGAGCAGGGGGACGACCCCGCCGACAGCAGAAGCAACGGCAACGGCCGCACCCAGCACCGGAGTCGGAACAACGGCAACGACCCGCACCGCGAGCACGCACCGTACCGCGACGACGGCGATGAACCCGATGACGGGATGGCGCCCTTGGGAGGACGAGGACCACGATGAGCGATAACGTCACGAGGAACCTGCGCCTCGGCGGCCTCACCGCCGCCGACCTGGCCGCCCAGCGGCAGGCGGCGGAGCAGGACCGCAACGGCCGGATCATCACCTTCTACTCGTACAAGGGCGGCACCGGCCGCACCATGGCGCTCGCCAACACCGCCTGGATCCTGGCCGCCAACGGGTTCCGGGTGCTCACCGTGGACTGGGACCTGGAGGCGCCCGGCCTCGCCAAGTTCTTCCACCCGTTCCTCGACCAGGCCTCGCTGGCCGGGACCACCGGCATGATGGACCTGATCGCCGAGTACCGGGAGGAGGCGCTGCGCCCGGTCGAGCACGCCGAGGGCTGGCACCTGGACTTCGCCCGGGTGCACCCGCACGCGCTCTCGCTCATCTGGCCGCACTTCCCGGCCGGCGGCAGCCTGGACTTCCTCTCCGCGGGCCAGTTCAACCGCGACTACTCCGAGGCCGTCACCCACCTCGACTGGGACATCTTCTACGACCGCTTCGACGGCGGGCAGTTCTTCGACGCCCTCAAGGCCGACATGGCCAAGCGCTACGACTACGTGCTGATCGACTCCCGCACCGGCCTGTCCGACATCGCCGAGATCTGCACCGTCCAGATGCCCGACGACCTGGTGGTCTGCTTCACCCTCAGCGACCAGTCCATCGACGGCGCCTCCCGGATCGCCCAGCACATCCACGACCGCTACCGCGAGCGCGGCATCCGCATCCTGCCCGTCCCGATGCGCATCGACGAGGGCGAGAAGGAGAAGGCGGACGCCGGCCGCGCCCTCGCCCGGGTCCGCTTCGACGGGCTGCCGACCGGCTTCGAGGGCGAGGAACTCGCCCAGTACTGGGGCTCGGTGGAGATCCCGTACCGGCCGTTCTACGCCTACGAGGAGATCCTCGCGACCTTCGGCGACCAGACCGGCACGCCCACCTCGATGCTGGCCGCCTGCGAGCGGCTCACCTCCATGATCACCGAGGGCCGGGCGGCCGGCCTGCCGCCGATGGACGAGGAGGTGCGGCTGCGCTACGTGGACGCGTTCACCCGCCGCCGCCCGTCCGTGCCCGCCGACCTCTACCTCTCCTACGTCCCCGAGGACCGGATGTGGGCGGACTGGATCGAGTCCGTCCTGACCAGGGCCGGCTTCCGGGTGCTGCCGCGCGACCTCAGCGCCGGCACCGACCCGCGCGAGGAGACCGAGCGCGGCATCGACTCCGCGTACCGGACGGTCGCCGTGCTCTCGCCCGCCTACCAGCGCTCCCCGCAGGCGCGGGCGCTGTGGGAGTCGGTGGTCAGCTCCGACCCCTCCGGCACCCGGCGCCAGCTGCTGCCGGTCCGGGTCGGCGACGTCCGGCTCACCGCGCCGTTCAGCAACCGCAACCCGGTCGACCTGGTCGGCCGCGACGAGACCCAGTCGATCCAGAGCCTGCTGCGCGCGCTCGGCCGCGGCGACTCCCCGCTCGACGAAGCGCCCAGCGGCGGCCCGCGCTTCCCCGGCAGCAAGCCCTCGGTGTGGGACGTCCCGCCGCGCAACCCCTCCTTCACCGGCCGCGCCGCCGTCCTGGAGCAGCTGCGCAACCAGCTGCGCGGCGGCATGGCGGCCGTGCTGCCCACCCCGCAGACCCTGTACGGGCTCGGCGGCGTCGGCAAGACCCAGGTGGCCCTGGAGTACGCCCACCGCTTCATGTCCGACTACGACCTGGTCTGGTGGATCGACGCCGAGCAGATCGAGCTGGTCGCCCCGGCGCTCGCCGAACTCGCCCGCCGGCTCGGCCTGCGGGTCGGCGACTCGGTCACCGAGGCGGCCGAGGCGGCCCGGGAGGCGCTGCGGCGCGGCGTGCCCACCTCGCGCTGGCTGCTGATCTTCGACAACGCCGACGAGCCCGCCGAGATCCGCCGGTTCTTCCCCGGCGGCTCCGGCCACATCCTGGTCACCTCCCGGAACCAGGCCTGGACCGGGCACGCCGAGGCGCTGGAGGTCGACGTCTTCACCCGCGGGGAGAGCGTCGAGCACCTGTGCCGGCGCGCCCGCAGCCTCTCCCGCCCGGACGCCGACCGGGTCGCCGAGGCGGTCGGCGACCTGCCGCTGGCCGTCGAGGTGGCCGCCGCCTGGCTGGACACCACCGGCACCCCGGTGGAGACCTACGTCTCCCAGCTGCACGCCGAGGCCGCCCGCGCGCTGGCCGTCGGCCGCCCGGCCGACTACCCGACCCCGGTCGCCGCGACCTGGAACGTGTCGATCGGACGGCTGCGCCAGCAGTCCCCGGCGGCCGTCCGGCTGCTCCAGCTCTGCGCCTTCTTCGCGCCCGAGCCGATCTCGATGAACCTCTTCTACAGCGACCAGATGATCCGGGCGCTGGTGCGGTTCGACGCCGACCTCAGCGACAAGTTCATGCTGGGCAAGGTGATCCAGGCGATCGGCCGGTACGCGCTGGCCAAGGTCGACGCCGGCAGCAACAGCTTCCAGGTGCACCGGCTCGTCCAGGCGGTGATCCGGGCCGGGATGACCGCCGACGAGCAGGAGGTCGCCGTCCACGAGGTGCACCGCATCCTCACCGGCGCCCGGCCCGTCCTCGGCGACACCGACGACCCGGCCAACTGGCCCGCCTTCGACGAGATCTGGCCGCACCTGTCGCCGTCCAAGGCGCACAACTGCGACGAGGCGGACACCCGCCAGCTGCTCATCGACCGGGTCCGCTACCTGTGGAAGCGCGGCGAGCTCGACCGCGCCCGCGACCTCGGCCACGCCCTGGACGTGGAGTGGACCGGCAAGCTCGGCGAGGACGACCGGCAGACCCTGCTGCTGCGCTTCCAGCTCGCCAACGTGCTGCGCTCCCAGGGGAACTACGGCGAGGCGCTGGCCCTGGACGAGGACACCCTGGAGCGCCAGCGGGCTCTGCTCGGCGAGCACCACCCGTACACCCTGATGACGGCCGGCTCGCTCGGCGCCGACCGCAGGGCGCTCGGCCGGTTCCAGGCCGCCCTCGACCTCGACCGCGAAATCCTCGACCAGTTCCGCGAGTTGTTCGGCGACGACAACCCGCGCACGCTCTCCATGGCGAACAACCTGGCGATCGACTACCGGCTGGTCGGCGACAGCGAGGCGGCCCGCGAACTCGACCAGGAGACCCTCGACCGGCGCACCGCCGTCCTCGGCCCCAAGCACCCCTACACCCTGTCCACCAAGTCCAACCTGGCCCGCGACCTGCGCGAACTCGGCGACTACCGCGGCTCGGTGGACCTGCTCCAGGAGGTCACCTCCGACCTCGGCGACGTGCTCGACCCGGACCTGCCGGAGAACCTGCGCAACGCCAAGTCGCTGGCCGTCTCGCTGCGCCGGATCGGCCAGCTCGCCGAGGCCCGCCGGATCACCAAGGAGACCTACGAGCGCTACCTGGAGCGCTACGGCGCCGACGCCCCCGACGCGCTCGCCTGCGCGCTCAACCTGGCCGCCGACCACAGCGCCTCCGGCGACAAGGAGGCCGCCCGCGACCTCTGCTCCACCGTCTTCGAGGGCCACCGGCGGCTGTTCGGCGACGAGCACCCGTTCACCCTGGCCTGCGCCAACAACCTCGGCATCTACCTGCGGGGCAGCGGCGACGTCCCGGGCGCCATCGAGCGCGGCCGGATCACCTTCGAGGGGCTGACCCGCTCGGTCGGGCCCGAGCACCCGTACACCCTCAACGCGATGATCAACCTGGCCAACGCCTACGGCGACGACGGGCAGCTGGACCGCGCCGAACGGCTCGGCCGGGCCGCGTACCAGGGGCTCTGCGACCGCTACAGCGCCCAGCACCCGGACGCGGTGGCCTGCGAGGCCAACCTGGCGATCACCCTGCGGTCGGGCGGGCGGCACACCCAGGCGGCCGAACTGCGGGCCCGGGCGATCTCCGAGCTGATCCGGCAGTTCGGCGAGGAGCACCCCAACACGGTCGCCGCGCGCGGCTGGAAGCGGATCAACCGGGACCTGGAGCCGCAGCCGGTCTGACCGGGCAGGGGGCGGGGTACGCTGCCGGACCATGAGCACCCCGCCCCCGGTCCTGGTCACCCGGCGCCTCGCCCCCGGCGTCATCGAACGGCTCACCGCGCACCACGCCGTCACCTGCCACGACTCCGACCTGGCGATGGACCGGGCCGCCCTGCTGGACGCCGTCCGCGGCCGGCGGGCCGTGATCACCACCCTGGACGACCGGGTGGACGCCGAGTTCCTCGACGCGGCCGGCCCGGGGCTGGCGGTCGTCGCCAACCACGCCGTCGGCTACCACAACGTGGACGTGGCCGCCTGCGCCGAACGCGGGGTGCTGGTCACCAACACCCCCGGCGTGCTCACCACCGCCACCGCCGACATGGCCTGGGCGCTGCTGCTGGCCGCCACCCGCCGGCTCGGCGAGGGCGAGCGGCTGCTGCGCTCCGGCGCGCCCTGGACCTGGGCGCCGAACTTCCTGCTCGGCATGGAGCTGGCCGGCACCCCGCTGGGCGTGCTCGGCATGGGCCGGATCGGCCAGGCGGTGGCCCGCCGGGCCCGCGCCTTCGACATGCCGGTCGGCTACCACAACCGCCGCGAACTGCCGCCCGAGCAGGCCGGGGGCGCCGACTGGAAGCCGCTGGAGGAACTGCTCGCCACCTCCACCGTGCTGGTCGTCACCTGCCCGTTCACCGCCGACACCCGGCACCTGCTGGACGCCCGCCGGCTCGCCCTGCTGCCGCGCGGCGCGGTGGTGGTCAGCATGACCGCGGGCGTGGTGGACGAGGAGGCGCTGGCCGCCGCGCTGGAGTCCGGCGCGCTGTTCGCCGCCGCCGTGGACAACTTCGAGCGCGAGCCGGCCGTCCCGTCCGCGCTGCTCGCCCAGGAGCGCGCCGTGCTCGCCCCGCACCTGGGCAGCGCCACCGTCCGCACCCGGCAGGCGATGGGCGGCCTGGCGGTGGACAACGTGCTGGCGGTGCTCGGCGGTTCGGCGCCGCCGACGCCGGTGGTCCAGCTCATCTGACGGCGGCTCAGCGCCCCGGACGCCGGTGGAGGTCCGAACCCCCCGGGGCACCCCAGCCGGCCGCCCAGGCCAGCGCGGTGGTCATCACCCGGAACGCCCCGAAGTGCGCGGCGCCGGGCTCCAGGAACAGCTCGGCGTCCGGGATGTGGTCGGCCAGCCAGCGGGAGTGGTCGACCGGCGAGAACTGGTCGTCCGCGCCGTGCCAGAGCCAGGTCGGCACCCGGACCGACCCGACCTCGAACCCCCAGTCGGCGGTGAAGGCCAGCACGTCGTCGATCCAGCCGTCCGCGCCGTGCCGGAACGCCTCCCGGTAGTTGCTCTGGAGCATCCGCCGCAGCCCGCTGTCGGCCACCACCTCCCGGTCGGCGGCGGAGAGTTCGGTGCGCAGCCCGTTCAGCAGCCGGACCGGGTCGTCCTTGATCTGCCGGGAGCGGAACTCCATCGCGTCGGCGATCCGGCCGTGCCCGCGCTCGGCCTCCTTGTAGGCGCGGACGTTGGACGGGGTCATCCCCGCGTACCAGTCCAGACCGGTCGCGTTGCGCGGGGCCAGGCCGACCAGCACCGCCGCCCGGCTGACCCGCTCCGGCAGCAGCGCCGCGCAGGCCAGCGCGTGCGGGCCGCCGCCGGAGCGGCCGAGCACCGCGAAGTTCTCCAGCCCGAACTCGTCCGCGATGGTCCGCACGTCCGCGGCCGCCGCGCTCACCCGGCGGCCGAACAGCCGGGTCGAGTCGCCGTAGCCGGGCCGGTCGTACGAGATGAGCCGTACGCCCAGCCGGTACAGCACGGTGCTGCGCGGGTGCGGGCCGACCCGGCTGCCGGGCATGCCGTGCAGCAGGAAGACCGGACGGCCGCGCGGGTCGCCGAGGGACTCCACGGCGAGGGCGCGGTCGTCCGCCGTCTTGACCGTCCGTAACGACACCTGCGGCCTCCTCAGTGCTCCGGGTCGGTTGCGTGCTCCCGGTCGGTGGTGGTGCGCACCTCCCGGCGCGCCTGCCAGGTGGTGTGCTCGCGGGAGATCGCGTCCTCGGCGTCCCGGGCCAGGCGGGCCCAGACCTCCTCGGCCTCCATCGACTCCAGGTCCAGCTGGGCGAGTTGGCGCTGGACCTGCGCCAGCTCCTCGGCGGCCAGGGCGTACGCGGCGGCCAGCGGCCGGTACTGGCGCAGCTGCGCCCAGGCGGCGACCGAGGCGGCCACCGCCGACACCGTGCCCAGCGCGTCGTAGCCGAACGCGCCGAGCGCCCGCAGGACGGCGAGCACCAGGCCCAGCGCGGGCAGCAGCACGCCCAGCACCCCGGCCCAGTGCCCGGCGCGGGCGCAGTAGCGGGCCTTGGCGCGGTACCAGTCGTGCTGCAGCCGGATCCGCTCGGCCAGGTACACCTCGCGGCGCACCGCCAGCGGCTGCCCGCGCAGGTCGCGCATCGCCGGGGTGATCTCCACCCCGGCGTCCGGGACGCCCACCGGGGTCTCCCGGAACGCGCCGAGCACCCGGGCGAGCTGGAAGCGGTACAGCCCCTCGGCGTCCGGCAGGGGGCGCGGCGGGGGCTGGTAGGCGTCGGCCCGGACGGCGTACTTCCAGGCCAGCGTCTTCACCGACTCGGCGGCCGCCCGGCCCTCGTACCAGAGGCCCTGGGGGTTCTGCCGGCTGATCACCACGGCCAGCGCGATCGCGCCGAGGTAGGCCGCCGCCGCCGGCCAGGCCCAGGGCTCGCCGTCGGCGGAGCCGGTCGCCGCGGCGACCACCAGCAGGACCAGCTCCCAGGCGGAGAGCAGCACCGAGCGCCGCTGCCCGCGCAGTGAGGCCGCGTCGGCGGCCCAGAAGAACTCGGGCAGCAGGTCCCGCTCACGCACCCACCCGGTCCGTCCCGCAACAGACGCCATGTTCGGCCCCCACCAGTCGCTCCGGTCGCACCGCTCTCCTGCCCCGGGCGGCTCGCCGGTACGCCTGGTGACGGCCGGGGCGGCCGGATGTGGCCGGGAAGACCCGGTGGTTGTCCGGTACTCCCCGTGTTCGGTCCGGCACCCAGCGTGCGGGAGGCGGTGGGGGCGTGCGGCGGCCGACGGGTGTGCGCGGGCGACCTGCCGGTGCGGACCGGCGGGTTCACCCGGGCGGGAGTGCGGCTCAGTAGGTGTAGAAGACCCGCTCGGCGTTCTCGGCCATCTGCTTCGCGTTCCACTCGGTGCCGCCCGGGACGTTGCCGGAGCGGAACAGCGGCGGCGCGGGGCACTCCCCGGCGGCCGCCCGGTCGGCCAGCCGGCCGACCGCCGAGGCGACCACGGCCTGCATCAGCGCGCTGGTCACGATGGTGGAGACCGGGCCGAAGGTGGTCTCGGCGCCGGGGTGGGTCAGCTCGCCGTCGCCGACCGCGATCTTGCTGTCCAGCACCACGTCGCAGTGGTCCTTCAGGTAGGTGCCGGTCGGGTGCGCCGAGGGCACCTCCCGCGGGTACGCGAGCGAGGTCACACCGACGACCTTGAGACCGCGGTCCCGGGCGTACCGGGCCAGCTCGACCGGCATCACCTGGCGGCCGGAGAGCGAGATCACGAACAGCAGGTCCCCGGCGGTCGCCGGGGTCAGGTCCAGGGTGGCGGTGGCCAGCCCGGAGACCCGCTCCAGCGCGCTGGACAGCGGCGCGGGCATCACCGTCACCCCGGCCATCCCGGGCACGTTCAGCAGGTTCACCGGGACCAGCCCGCCGGCCCGGTAGACCACGTCCTGGGCCGGCAGCGCGGAGTGCCCGGCACCGAAGGTGAACACCCGGCGACCTTCGGTCATCGCCTCCGCCAGCAGCGCGGCGGCAGCCTCGATGGTGTCGGCCTCCTCCTCGCGGACCCGCTGGAGGTGGGAGATCGCCGCGTCGAAGTACCGGCCGACCAGGTCGTTCATCTGCTGCCTTCGCTCTCTGCCGGTGGGGGATCCGGCCGGGTGGGGTGGTCCGGGTGGTCCAGACCGCCGGTGGAGAAAGCTTCGGCGAGCACGGTCGCGCCCCGGCGGCATCGTTGTCAACAGGAACAAAACGGGTCCCCGGAGCCCCGGGGCGGACCCGGTTGTCGGTCCGGTACGTCAGAATTGGCGGTGAGGACACCGAAGAACGGAGCCAGCGGCGATGTCTGGGCTGATCGACACCACTGAGATGTACCTTCGCACCATCCTGGAGCTGGAGGAGGAGGGCATCGTCCCGATGCGCGCCCGCATCGCCGAGCGCCTGGAACAGAGCGGTCCCACGGTCAGCCAGACGGTCGGCCGGATGGAGCGCGACGGGCTGCTTCAGGTCGCCGGGGACCGCCACCTGGAGCTGACCGAGGAGGGCCGTCGGCTCGCGGTGCGCGTCATGCGCAAGCACCGCATCGCCGAGTGCCTGCTCGTCGACGTGATCGGCCTGGAGTGGGAGCAGGTGCACGAGGAGGCCTGCCGCTGGGAGCACGTGATGAGCGAGACGGTCGAGCGCAAGGTGCTCGCCATGCTCGGCCACCCCACCCAGTCCCCGTACGGCAACCCGATCCCGGGCCTGGACGAGCTGGGCGACACCAAGGCCGAGGGCGAGGGCTTCGACGCCGGGCTCGTCCCGCTGGACACCGTCAAGCCGGGCGAGGCCGGGGCCGACGTCGTGGTCCGCCGGATCGGCGAGCCGATCCAGACGGACAGCGCGCTGATGAGCACCCTGCGCCGGGCCGGCGTCCGGCCGGGCTCCACGGTCAAGGTGAGCGCCGGCGTCGGCGGCGTGCTGGTCGGCACCGGGGACAACGCGGCGGAGCTGGGCAAGGACATCGCCCAGCACGTCTTCGTCGCCCAGGCCTGAGCCCGTACCGCGCCTGAGTACTCCGGTACGCCGGGTGCTCCGGTACGGCGAAGGGGCCCGCTGCTCCCCGTGCAGCGGGCCCCTTCGTCCTCCCCATCCCCTCCGTCCCCTCCTGCTCCCTCCCGCTTCCCCTCCGTCGCCGCCGCCCGGCTTCCCCGTCCGAGCGCCCCTGCCGGCGTCCCCACACATCGCAATTCCTCCCCTCGGCCGATCATGGCAATCCTTGAGTGCTGTCACTCGTACGAGGGGCTTTGCCGGTTGACCAGCGGGTACACGGAGGCCTTATCCGGACATGCGTATGACGGGCCCCGTCCCCGGTGGGGGACAAGGCCCGTCACTCGCGCGCGTGGTGTCGCGCGGAGCACGCCCTCACCCGATCGGCAGAGGGCGGCTGGTCTCGGGGGCGTCCGACACGCCCGGGGCCGAACGGAGCAGGCCGGATGGCGCGGCTCGGACGGAGTGGGTCGGACGGAGCGGGTCGGGGGAGCGGCCCGGGCTCAGCCCACCGGCGCGGGCTGGGCGGCCCCGGCGGTGCGGACCGAGGGCGCCTCGCGGCCGCAGGCGTACGCGAGCGGGCTGATCAGTTCCGCGGCGTCCGGCAGCCAGCGGTTGAGCGCGGTGGGGGAGCGGGCCCACTGGGCGTACCCGAGGGAGCCGATCCGGGACGGCGGGGCGACCGTCCAGTCCCCCTCGCCGCGGGCGACCAGGTCCAGCCGGCCGGGCGGCCAGCCGAGCCGGCGGAGCATCTCCGGGAGCCTGGCCGCGACCCCGGGCAGCACCAGGAAGTGCAGCCGCCGTCCGATCCGCCCGGGCGCGGCGGGCTGGACCGCCACCGGTCCGAGCTGGAGGTCCATCCGCTCCATCCGGGCGAGCGCCAGGCAGCCGGCCGTCTCCGGGACGTCCAGGACGTCGAACGAGCGCCCGGTGGGCAGCAGGATCGACGCCTGCGACCGCTCGGTCCACCAGCTCCGCACCGCGCCGGGGCCGGCGCTCGCCTGTCGCGCCCAGTCCGGGTCCAGCGGGTGGGCGCCCGGCAGCGTGCAGCGCCGGTCGCCGCAGGAGCAGCGGACGCCGCCGTCGCCGTCGTCGACCAGCCAGGCGCCCGGGGCGACCTCCCAGTGGCGGGTCTCGGCGTAGCCGACGGCTTCGATGAGTAAGGGGGGCGGAGCGGCCTTCTCGTTCCGGTCCGCGTCGGGGATGTCTTCCACGGGGTGCTCAACTACCGTGCGTGAGGCTGGTTACGGCCCGGAGCCGCCCGGTTGGGTGCATCGCGGCAATGTCACCCGTTCCGGTTAGTCGACCGAGTTGAAGGGCCCGAGGGCAGGCGCAGCGGGGGCGCACAGGAGCATTTACCAGGGCGCAAGGGGGGTGCGGTTCGTCACCGTGGGTATCCCGCTGGCGTTGCTGATCGCTAACCTGGTGTCAGATTCCTTGGACGGTCGGACAGTCGGCAACAGATCAGCAGAATCGTCGCCCGCCGGCCGGGACCGGAGGGTGTGGGGAGGCGAAGCCCAATGGCCGCGAGACCACTCGTCGCACGACAGCCCAACGAGCGTCTGCAGCAACTGATCCAGGAGGCCAGCTGTTCCAATGCCGGCCTGGCCCGCAGGGTCAACCTCTGCGGCGCCGAGCACGGGCTGGACCTTCGGTACGACAAGACCTCCGTCGCCCGCTGGCTGCGCGGGCAGCAGCCGCGCGGGCAGGCGCCGGCCGTGATCGCCGAGGCCCTCGGCCGCAAGCTCGGCCGCAGCGTGTCGGTCGAGGAGATCGGCATGGCGGACGGCAAGAACCTGAGCTCCGGCATCGGGCTCCAGTTCGCGCCGACCATCGGCGCCGCCCTGGAGCAGGTGTGCGAGCTGTGGCGCAGTGACGTCGGCCGGCGGGACTTCCTGAC
This sequence comes from Kitasatospora sp. NPDC057518, assembly GCF_042802075.1. NCBI lineage: Bacteria > Bacillati > Actinomycetota > Actinomycetes > Kitasatosporales > Streptomycetaceae > Kitasatospora > Kitasatospora sp. NPDC057518. The sequence continues at coordinate 2,479 of NZ_JBHVEU010000103.1, read as the reverse complement.
CGGCGCGACGGTCGCCGCCTCCGCGCTGGTGGAGCCCAGTCGGGACTGGCTGATCACCCCGCCGGACCCGGTGGTGGCGCGGGCCGGCGGCCCCCGGGTCGGTCCGACCGACGTGGCCGCGATCAAGGCGACCACCGCGATGCTGGTCGACCTGGACCACCGCTTCGGCAGCGGCCACGTGCGCCCGGTGGTGGTGCACTACCTCAACTCGGTGGTCTCCGGCCTGCTCGGCGGCGCCTACCGGGAGGAGACCGGGCGCCAACTCTTCGCCGCCGTGGCCAGGTTGACCGAACTGGCCGGTTACATGGCGGTGGACACCGGACAGCCCGGGCTCGCCCAGCGCTACTACATCCAGGCGCTGCGGCTGGCCCAGGCCGCCGACGACCGCGGCTACGGCGGCTACGTGCTGGCCGCCTCGATGAGCCACCTGGCCGCCACCCTCGGCAACCCGCGCGAGATCGCCCAACTCGCCCGCGCCGCCCAGGAAGGCGCCCGCTCGGTGGCCACCCCGACGGCGATGGCGATGTTCTACGCCGCCGAGGCCCGCGGCCACGCCCTGCTCGGCGACGCCCGCTCCTGCGAGACGGTGTCGGCCAGGGCGCTGGAGGCGATGGAGAAGCGCCGCCCGGAGGACGACCCGGACTGGATCGCCCACTTCGACGACGCCTACCTCGCGGACGAGCTCGCCCACTGCCACCGGGACCTGGAGCAGGCCGGCCCGGCCGAGCACTACGCCCGGCGGGCGCTCGACCTGCACCCGCCGACCCGGGTCCGGCGCCGCGCGGTGGACCTCGTCCTGCTGGCCACCGCCCAGCTCCAGCAGCGGGACCTGGAACGCGCCTGCGAGACGGGCACCCAGGCGGTCCGGCTGCTGAGCGGGCTGCGCTCCAACCGGGGCGTGGAGTACCTGGACGAGTTCCGGCGCCGCCTGGAGCCCTACCGGGAGCAGCGGGTGGTCCGGGAGTTCCACGCCCGGGCCGACGCCGAGGCGGCCTAACCAGGGGCCGCCGCGGATCGTCTGTGCAGGGAGCGTGACGGATGTCCCGCCCACGTGGTCACCCGGTGAGGCGAACCGGTAGCGTGGGCGCGACGTCCAATGGAACTGTGATGCTCCCAAGAACCGACGAGATGTGGTCCGCCGTCAGTGCGCGGTCCTGCACAGGTGAGGAATCGCGTTGAGTCAGCGCCGCTCGTACCCGAACTCCGGTGACTTCAACCTGGACGACCTGTTCCGCCCCGAGCCCGGCCAGCCCCAGGGCCAGCCGGGCCAGCCGGGCCCGCCGCAGGCCCACTCGGCGGTGCCGCCGGTGGGACAGCCCTCCGGGCAGCCGGAGTACCTCGGCGAGGGCGCGCACGCGCTGCCGACCCAGGCCATGCCCGCGCAGCCGATGCCCGGCCAGTCGATGGCGGGCCAGCCGATGCCCGCGCCGAACGCCCCGTGGGGCGCGCCGCAGCCCGGCTACGGCGCCGCGCAGCCCGGGTACGGTGCGCCGCAGCCCGATCCGGCCCCGGAGACCCAGTACCTGCCGCCGTACCCCGGCGGCGACCCGCAGACGGCCGGCTACCCGGCGGCGCAGGCCCAGCCCGGCTACCCGCAGCCGCAGCCCGCGCCCGGCTACCAGGCCTACCCGCCGGCCGCGCAGCCGCAGTCGGCCTACCCGGCGCAGGACTACCACCAGGGCTACGCCCCGGAGCAGGGGCAGGACTACGGCCAGGGCTTCGACGCGACCCAGGCCGGTGGCTCTGGGCGGGGCGGGCGTCCGTCCAACAAGCTGATCATCGGCGGTGTGGTGGCGGGCTGCGCGGCGGCCGGCATCCTGGTCGCCGTCCTGATGAACGGCGGCAGCGAGCCCACGGACGACACCAAGAAGACCGGCCCGGTGGCCGCCACCGCCGGCGCCACCGGCACCGGCGCCCCCGGGACGGCGAGCGCGAGCGGCTCCGGCGCGGCCGTCGACCCGGACGTCAAGGCCCAGGCGCAGCCGCTGTCGGACCTGCTGGGCACCGCGAGCGACAGCCGCAGCTCGGTGGTCTCCGCGGTCGCCTCGGTGCAGAAGTGCGACAAGCTGCCCGAGTCCCAGCAGGCGCTGACCGCCGCGGCCGGCAAGCGGCGCGAGCTCCAGAGCAAGCTCGGCCAGCTGAAGACCGACAAGCTGCCCGGCGGCCAGCAGCTGGTCGACCAGCTCAACGCGGCCTGGACGGCCTCGGCCCAGGCCGACGACGAGTACGCGGCCTGGGCGCAGGACGCCCAGGGCGCCTGCGACGCGAAGAAGCAGGACAACCCGCACTACAAGAACGCCGTTCAGGCCAGCGGCACCGCGACCACCGCGAAGAAGCAGGCCGCCACGCTCTGGAACACGATCGCCGCCCAGAGCGGACTGCCGAACCGGAACGACGGCGACCTCTGAGCGGCGGCGCCCGCTGAGCGACGGCGACCTCTGAGCGGCGGCGGCCCCTGAACGACCGGAGGGGACGGGCC